>DATAAU010000108.1:0-4577 GCA_036259955.1 Nitrososphaera sp.
TCCTTGTCTTCCTTCGAAGTTGCGGTTTGAAGTGCTTGCACATCGCTCTCCGGGCGCAAGTATGTCGGGGTTCATACCAAGACACATACTGCATCCCGATTCGCGCCACTCAAAGCCTGCCTCCTTAAAAACTCTGTCAAGCCCAAGTCTCTCCGCAGCTGCCTTAACCTGTTGCGAGCCAGGGACCACCATTGCACGTACCTTAGGGGAAACCTTCCTTCCCTTTATCACATGTGACGCCTCCAGCAAATCCTCAAGTCTCGAGTTCGTGCAGGATCCAATGAATACTCTGTCAAGATTTATGTCTGTAATTGGAGTTCCTGGCTCTAATGCCATGTATTGAAGTGCGCGAGCCGCAGCTCTGTATTCATTTTCATTGCCCTTGGAAAATTGATCTGGGTGCGGCACAGTGTCAGTAATGTCTGCCACCATCCCAGGATTCGTCCCCCAGGTGACCTGCGGTGCAAGTCCACCGACATTGAAGGTGATAGACTTGTCAAACTTTGCATTTGAATCCGTCCTCAGAGCCTTCCAGTGTTCTATTGCCTTCTCAAACTGTTCAGACGAGGGTGCGTAGCGTCTACCCCGGATAAAGTTAAATGTTTTTTCGTCAGGCGCAATAATGCCGGCCCTTGCACCTGCCTCTATGGACATGTTGCAAATCGTCATCCTGTTCTCCATAGAGAGATCAGATATTGTTTCGCCGCGGTACTCTAACACTGTACCGCTACCGCCAGCAGTGCCTATAGTCCTAATTATATAGAGTATAATATCCTTGGCAGTGATGGCATGCGAGTTTTTTCGCCTTCCTTCTATATTTATTGCAAATGTCTGGGGCTTGTCCATCCATAATGTCTGGGTGGCAAGAACGTGCTCTACGTCACTTGTTCCAATCCCAAGCGCAAAGGCACCGAAGGCACCATGAGTCGAGGTATGACTATCTCCGCATACGATAGTGGTACCGGGCAGAGTTAGCCCAAGCTCTGGTCCAATGATATGTACAATCCCCTGCTCGGGGCTATGCATATCAAATAGAGTTATACCAAACTCCTTGCAGTTTTGAGCAAGTGTCTGGATCTGTATTGATGATATCTGATCTACAATTGGAAGCGACCTGTCATTTGTCGGGACATTGTGGTCCATAGTGGCAAAAGTCAGATCTGGCCGCCTGACGCGTCTTTTATTCATCCGAAGCCCATCGAATGCCTGAGGTGATGTTACTTCGTGTACAAGATGTCGATCTATATATAGCAAAGACTGACCGCCCTCTTCCCCTGTTTTTTCATATACTATATGATTGTCCCAGATTTTCTCAAATATTGTCTTTGGCTGCAAGCTGATTTAAGAAAAAATATTGTATAACAGGAATATAAAACAAACAGACTTAAAACCAAGTGGCAGATAGTTTTAAATCAGGTGACCCTGCTCAATTTCATAGATGTACGCTCACGACAAGAGATATCCCGACTATATTGCAGACCAGATAAAGAAGGGAACTACTACATGTGCACTGATATGTAGAGATGGCGTTGTGCTGGCTGCTGATACTCGAGCAAGCGCAGGCTTCTTTATCGCAGACAGGCATGTCATGAAGATCCAAAAGGTTGACCGTCATCTTGCAATGACTATAGCTGGGGGTGTAGCAGATGCGCAAAACCTAGTTGACGTCATGCGTTACAATTCCAATCTCTATAGGCTTCAGAATAAGGAGCTAATGCCAATTAAATCTGCTGCAAGGCTATGCTCGAACGTGCTTTTTAACCAGCGATTCTTCCCGTACTACGTCCAAATAATAATGGCAGGCTGGACAAAGAAAGAAGGCGGCCAGATCTACAATATTGATCTGTTTGGTTCAATGACGACAGAGAAATTCATCTCGACTGGCAGTGGCTCTCCTGTTGCATATGGTTACCTGGAATCTGAGTACAAGAATGATATGAGTGTAAATGATGCATATAAGATAGCCATGCAATCCATAGCGGCTGCTATTAGAAGAAATGCAGGAACAGGCGACAACATTAACGTAGTCATTATCGACGAGAACGGCTACAGGAATCTGAGTAGGGAAGAAAAGGCAGAAGTAGGAGTAGTCTACTAATCGCGCCTACAATAGACATTGTTTGCGTTTAAGAGAGAATTAGCATACAAGGAAAATTGCATGTCAATACTACGATTATCTCCTAGTCAAATTATCATCTGCAACGAGCAGGGATAGTTAGATTAAAGAAATTTGTTGTTGATACTGCTATCGATAATAATTGACTATCATAGTATAACTAATTTCGTGCAATGGTAACTGCATAGTACTACTCCTTGATCGCATTATTACGACAAAGTGACAAATTTCAACTGAGAGATAGAGGGAATATGCCTATTGGTCATTTCGATTCCAGTTCATTTGATTAGAAGCTTGAACTATTTGCTTATCTGCAACAGTTAACTTCCCTTGGAGTATACAGGTTCTTTGCAAGATGCCACCTCCCCTTAGGAGGATGAGATATTGTAGAGACGGATATTACATTCTGCTATTATCCATTAATTCTCTCATGAACAGTCCACTATCAAGCCGAGAGAATCTTGACAGGTTTATTGCAGCGCCTGGTTGCATTATTTCGCGAATATATTTCCCTGCTTCTACTTGAGTCCACCATTTATCTCCAAACTTACCCAGTAGATGATGATTGAGCTCAACAGCGCGAACTGCAGCAATTAGGTAGCTTGGGGCATACATCACTGCATCCGGCAATATGTGATGTAGCATCCAATATTCGCCGGGTATTTCAAAGCCCGTATATTCCTTTATCAGTCTTGCATACACGTCGCTCGCCTTTTCCATTGACAGTTTGTCATGCCAAAACTCAGCTTTCATTAGGGAATTAGCAGTGTAGAAGGTGACAAAGAACAGGTCCATGAAGTTGTTTCTTGCTTCAATATCTTCAAGAACAGTATTGTTCTTAATTCCAAGAGATGATAGATATTTCCTTTTCTTTGTAAGCCCCTCTAGGAATATTGAGAATATCTCGGCGACTCCCATCGAGAAACTGTAGCGATTCCAATATTCCGCCTGCGCGCTGATTGAAGAAGCATGCATTGCATGCCCCATTTCATGATAGCATCCTTGCAGGTCAAAATATGGGCTTTCGCTTTTGTACAACACCCGAATATCTTTTGGCACATGCACAAAGAAGCATATAGGTGAAGGGTACTTATTTTTCCTCTGTTCTGTATCAATATGGATTGAAGATAGATCAAATTGCATTGTTGCAAGAGTCCGTCTGACTTGCTCTGGAGGACTTATACTAGAAAAATCCCTCTTCAGATCGGAGTATACCCTGTTGCGGAAGAAGTAGAAGTCATCATAATATTCTGCACTCCTTCCAAGCACGTTTTTCGAGATAGATTGAAGGGCTTCTTGGAAGGGTTTTCTTGCCTGCCTCCCCATAGACTTTACAAAATCTACCAAATGAGCGTAAGAGGTCTTTTCGTTCTTGAGGTAGCCGTCTAAAGGAGTCAATTTGTTGTCCGAGTACTGTTGGTAAATTCTATCCATCTGGTCAAACCGCTCCTTAATAACAGGCGAAATATGCTTTGTCTTTGAAATGAATTCATCAAAGACATGTTTGCGCCTTTTCGGATCTTTCTCCACACTATTGAACTGACGCCAACTGCTCCAATTAACTGCAGTTCTACGAAACTTGTATCTCGAAGAAATAATCTTTTCGTTGCGCAAATTGTATAACTTGAGCTCAAGCTTTTTTGTTGATGAATCTGCAATGTTTTCAAGCGAGCTTAAGACTAACTCCCTTGGCTGCGAAAAGAAGTCGACAAACGTCTGCGCACTAATAGTCCTCATCTCTGCTAGTCGCTCTATTATGCGTTCGTTATAGCAGAGGCCTGCGTGCTGTTTATATCGCTCATCCATTTCTGCAACGTATATCTGCTCGTCGAGCTGACACCACTGCTTTAGATCCATATGAATAGACCAGATAGCCTATCCAATTTTAAGTTTCAATACTGCAACAGTCAATATTTTTACATTCTATGGCATTGGAGGCAGAGCAATATCCACAATCTGCAGTAGTCAATAGAAGCAATAGGTTAATCCAGTTATGGACATAAAATATCGGGATTATAGTTGTGTTAAGGGTAGATAGTCTTTCTGCTTCTTCTCTAAAAAACCTGAGCTTTATGAAACATAATCTGAAAACTTCCAAGGCATTGACAACGCTTTATTTGCACGCCTTACTACATTAGCGGAGAACCTTAGTTCAATATAGGTATCATCATTGTCATCCTATCATCAGAATAATTCTTTCTGCGGAAAATAGACATAGACATACTCATCGTCATAACAATAGAGGAGAATATTTTTGTTTCAAGATTGAAATTGACTCGAAAAGTGAGCGTGTATAGTCACTATACAAAAAGAAAAATAAAAAGAAAAGATTTGTTTTTACGCACCAGCCATGTTATTGCGTAGCTCTATTCCTTTATGATCGTCTGCTTGTTCTAAAGCAACGGCCTTATGCATTTCTGATAGTGCGCAACCCATCTGAGCTTCAGGCTTACCCCTTCTC
>DATAAU010000109.1:0-6664 GCA_036259955.1 Nitrososphaera sp.
TAGTCAGCTTGCAGGTCTTGTGCTATCCTCATTCCTGATTGTTCGTCTGACATGAACATCCTTGCTATCGATTGGATACGAGTATGATTCAGGGTTGCATTGTCAGCCAACGTGGGTCTATCTCCAAGAGTAGTTATCCAATAGCCATAGTCCCACCATGATGCAATCACCGCACCAGGTTCGGTATTCTTTGAAATCCAATCCATGGCATGTGTCCAATCCTCGGTTTGGAGCCGGAAGCCGGTTCCGCCATTTGCGATAGCGGCTGGAATATCTGCCGAGCTTACCCAATTGGCATTAGAGGGATAGAACATTGGAATTGTAAGCATCATTATCATGACAATTATGTAACTGATCTTTACCATCTGTCCGGAGGTAGAATGTCCCTTACTTGCAAATTCCATTTTTCTCCTTTGTTCTCTTGTAGCTGCTGCTAGTCTTGGCCCTGCTGCTGCAGGGGTTGTTGCAGTTGCTTCTCTATAAGCCATAATACTGCGCGTCACTTCATACAATCCAAGTCCTGCAAGCACGATTATTCCAACAGATGCAAATACCAGCAGTCTTGCAAAGGTGGCGCTAACATATACCCCTGTTATGCCGATTAATAGGGCAAATATTGCAGTATCGTTCCTACGGCGGAATGCAAGCCATCCACCAAGCCCCGCGAACATCAAGAGCACAGAAAAGTCGATAAAGTAGTCAGCAACAGTAGGCGTAAAATGCTCTGCAACTGATTCCACAAGCGGATCTATGGAACCTATGAATGGGTTGATGGCATTGAGATATCTGAAGCTAGGAGACACATAAGGCCCAGCTGCAACAAATGCGATGCCGACTGCCACAAATGCGATAAGCAAAAAGGCCATGTTTCTTGTCTGAACCATAGGTCTGCTCATCTTCTTGACGAAAAAGGCTATTACCAAAAAGGCAGTGCCAGCCATCATCGCCAATCCAGGCAGGCCTAGTACAAATGATATTCCAGGTCTGGGAAATGCCGCAGCGGTTATCAGAGTGAATACTGTAAATGCAATTGCAACGTACATAGGTATGGTTAAATCCCTCCTAAAGAAGGGGAGTGCAATAAAGAAGAGCGATATAGGGATACTAAAATATTGGATGCCTCCCCAAGAGCCGTTAGCAAGGCCCAGTATCAATCCTCCGGCTATTGCCTTTGCTATTGCATACTTGGCCTCCTTATGCTTAATTGCAGATACGAACAGGTAGATAGCTGTGATTCCAAAAAAGAGGCCTAGTGGTTCTGATTTGAACCATCCAAGATTGCCTCTCTGTATAATGGCAGGGCTAAATGCCCAAAATAGGGCTGAGAACATTCCAGCGGTGGTTCCTCCAAGCACCCTTACAAGAGCAAATACCGCAATGGCTGTCAGTGCGCCCATAACTGCAGGAAAGGCGATCGTAAAGTCCATGAGAGACATGCCTCCTCCAAATACTCGATACAAGTACGCTGCCGTTATGTGGAGGACCGCCTGTGATGTTCCAGGGACATCCCTTCCTTCAGGATACCATGACATCGAGTCATGCCATTGCCAGTACGCATTTAGGCCGTTATCGACGATGAACTGGGTCGCCCGATAGTCAAAATACGGATCAAATTCATTGAGATAGTAACCATACTTTATCGGGTAAAATCTCATAATAAGAGCAGAACTAAGCGCAAGGGCTAAAACAGCGATCACCAACAGGTGTCTAGTCTGAAAATCAATAGAGCCGGCCCGGAATAGTGGCCTGGTGCCTTCCAACATTGGAACTCTGGGTATACCTTGCCCTTTTTTAAGGTACCGCCAATATCAGTCGTTTAGGATTTACGGGTAGATCAAGCACATCTTATCTAGCTACTATATAGATCATTCCCTTGCATGACAAACAGCACAAAATAAGATATCACACTGTTAATCAGAAGATGCTTTTACATAATGCCTAGCAATATAACATAATTTCTATTTTATAATTTGCCCTTTACATCCTCTATCTACTGGGAACATCTTTAACAACAAACAGGGTAGGAGACTTGCTGCTAAATTCTATCAAATAGACTTGATGACCAGCCTTGCTCAGAGCCTCAGCAAAGGCTTGAGGGTTTTCTGAGAAATGAAATACTCGCTTATCCTCTAGATATATTTCCATAAAACCTCGCCAATGAGTCTCGCCCACAATGAGAGCTTCCTGCTCAGTATTTTTGTTTATCCATGCAATAGCAGATAGTAAATCGTCGTTATCCTCAATATCAATCGAATTGAACTGCATTGTAACAGGTGGGAGATCTTTAGCATGTACTCCAACAATTCCATACACTACAGATGCGCTATCATGCGGAATAACTGCATAAGCCAGCCCTAAAATAGCAAAAGCACCAAGAATACAACCTGCGATTGTAAACGCTTCTTTGAGGTTTCTGATTAGATGGAGAATACCATAGCCAGCAAAGACCGATAAGAAAATACCCGCCAGGATTATCCATCTGTCTGCAAGAAGGTATGGATTTTCAGGAAACGCAAGCCATGAAAATGACCCAATAAGAGAGACGAGTAAAGGAATTTTTAACATACTATTCTTCATATTCAAAAACCCGATCACCGCCGGCGCCGCAAGCAAACCGTTTATTACAAAGAAAAAGAGAAATAGATTAGAGGGATTGTAAAATTCCTTTACTTGATTACTATTATTCTGAAGAATTCCTTCCGTTGTAGTGATTGTCTGTATGTCAGGAATGCTTTGGGTTGGTAACGCGAATGCACAAAACATCCCTATAGCAAGAATACCCGTTAGAGCTACATCCTTGCGTCTTGTGATAATTGCATAGAGTGCTACAGATACGCTGAAGAGTGCACCTACCATTCTATCTGCAGCCACAGTCAAGGTAGTCAAAACCAAAATTAATGCAAGGGGCTTCCATCCTTTGTCTTTTTTTCTGCTAAGCAATGAAAAGACAAAAATCATTATCGTGAGCGCAAAGATATCTCTATGTAGATCCCACGTAGTTCTAAGGACCGCCAGCTGAAATACTGCAAAAATAGCTAGAAAGGCACTCTGGCTTATTCCAAGTTTTAGTAGAGTCCTTCCAAGATAAAATAGAGACATGCCAAAAATTCCAGTCATTATGATAATTACAGCTACAACTACAGAGTGTGCACCCAATCCACTAATGATGGTTAGAAGATAAAGAAAGGTCACGTACAACGGATATTGCTTGGATGTGGTATCCCACTTATCCTCAAAGTTTGTAACAGTAGGGATATAGTAGTTTACGACATCATACCCTATTGGGTATGGATACGCCACCAATTCTGGTGCTGCTCTTAATGCGATGCACAGAGCAAAGACTAAAAGTATAGCATATTTTTCGCTTGCAAAAAGCCTAGACTTCGATAGTAATAATGTTGTATACACAATTGAATCCTAAGGCACAATAACACTTTTCTTGGGTATTTATCTGTGTCCATAGGAGAAAATAAGTTTGAAAAGCAAATCACAAAAAGCGGGTAGAAAAACTCCTCTCTTCACCCATGTTAATGACATATAAAGAGACCTAAGAAGAAGAATAAGAAGTTTCTTTGATCCCTCAGGTCAGAACTGTGAATATATTGTGAAACGTGCGGTGAACTTATCAAGGTAACCGTAGACAGAATGGGAAAGGGTGCAACTAAAAAATTAATAGCTCTCAATACCAAAAGTAGCATCGCCAATGATGGAACCAAATATTCAATTACAACTGAGATCAGATTCGATCACGGTAAATGCTTCAATATTTCAAGGTGTGCTTACGAGTAGAACCTTCAAGGGTCCTGATTGCTATTTGAAATTGGTAAGATTTCTAAAGGAATCTTCTTTTACCGATCAAGCCATCCATGCGATAATTGTTGTCGGCTGATATACGACTACTATCATCGATAATCTTTATTACGCCTACTTGATTAGTAAATGCAGATCTTAAGATATGAACGCCTTTGATAAAAGTCGCAAAAGTGTTACAGCTTGGTGCGAGGATTGCAGTTATGTTTTTGATACTAGATGGCATGCAAGTGAACATCAAGAAGAAAAAAAACACAGAGTGAAAATCACAGAGTTTTGGATAACTGGCAGGAAATAATAAGAGAAGATATATAGTTACTCGACTGTGATTATAAATCACTATCCTTTCCTAATCCCGCTGAAAGGAGCATCCAATATGAGCTTTCTGACAACTCTTATAATTTCATAAATAACATTTCTCAGCTCGCTTGCATTATTTCCGAGCATCCTTATACCTACACCGCAATTGCTTGGTAGAATAGATGCTCCAGCATATACCTTTGGTATGGCCTTAAGGGCAGCATTTACGCCCATATTGATCTCCTGCAACTTCTTGTTTTTTGTAATAATGTACATGTTTGCTACGACGTCATGATTTGATAGCACTCCAAACACATTCATATCGCGCTTCTTGGGTTCCAACATTGCCACATCTGTGAACTTGAGATGCCCATTGTGGTCCTTTGCAGTAGCCTTCATATAGCATATATCGTAATCAAAATGTTCTCCGCTTGCAACCCTACCAGGTGTTATGATCTCAGAGTATAGCAATGTGGCGCTGTCATGTACACTCAGGTTGGCTTCTTGGTAGAATCGGGAGTCCCGGTATGGGATGACCTGGTCAGGAATATACTCAAAATAACAATCTTCTCCAACATCAATGTTGATTATCTGTGTGGCATAGTTCCTTTCCATTCTGTATATTCTCGTAGCCCCTTGCGTTGTTATATGAGCAAATGCGTGGTTTCGAAGAGTTATATCCATCCTGTATCTATCACCCTGCAATATCCCGCCTGAGGGCGAAATGATATACATATAGGCCATGTTGGGAAGCTCCTCTTCAAGGTAAAGGGCACGCTGGGTGTAAAGTGGAACACGAGAGTACTGCTCTTTTACAGAAGTCTTGCCATTACTCTTGTCCTGCTCAAGCCTTAGAACAAGAGCCCCCAGCTTGCCTGCCTTGCCCACGCCAAGCTGAGCCAGGTCCGAGCCGTACGCAAGTACCTCTGGAGGAACAGACTTCGGAGTAAAGTGCCGGAGATCAGCAGCAGCTGCTGCTTCCATCCCTTTTTCAGGTTTTAGCAACGGTCTTTGGCGCAGCCTCAAACAATATATCCCTTATGATATGTTCCGTCACCTGCTCTATGCCTTGACCCGTCTTGCAGTTTACAAGAACGTATGGCTTATCTCCTCTGACCTCTTTTGCATCCCTTTCCATAATTGCAAGGTCAGCTCCAACATGGGGGGCCAGATCGATCTTGTTTATCACCAAAAGATCACATGTCTCTATTCCCAAACCCCTTTTTCGCGGGTACTTGTCTCCTCCAGATACATCTATAATGTAAATAAAATAGTCTGCGAGTGCCGGACTAAAGGTTGTCGTGATATTATCACCACCGCTTTCAATTATTATCAAGTCAAGATAGCTGTATTTGGATTCCATTTCTTCAATGACAGATATATTCATCGAGGGGTCTTCCCTGACAGCGGTATGGGGACAGCCGCCTGTTGCAAGACCTATCACTAACTCTTCTGAAAGGATGCCTTGTTGCGTTGCCAAATTTTGTCGCATCCTATCGGCGTCTTCTTTTGAAACGACATCGTTTGAAATAATTCCTGCCTTGTAGCCTTTGGCAGCCAGAAGCGGCACAATCATTTCAATCAACATTGTTTTGCCCGAACCTACCGGACCTCCTATTCCAAGCCTTGGAATTCGCTTTTCAGTAGTCATCATCATATCAGTGTGCGTCCAAATCATGTAATAAACATTTTAGAATTCATTCTTTCATGAGATATCTGTGTTATATCAGTTGACGGCGCAAATTGCCAAATACCCTCAAGTGGCCTATTGATATTTTCCTTTATCACCTTGAGTATTGTAGGTTTGAGCTCATTGATTACCTTCTGACCATCAAAATGCTGCAGCATCCCAAGCCTTAGGGCCGCACCAACTATGCTTACAGAAAATGAATAGAGCATTATAAGCGCGGCTTTTTCCTTGGGAATTATAAAGGCATTGGCAACAACTGCCAATGCCACAGGATAGGGTCCAAAAGCCTGGCCGCTCCTTATTGCGTCGTCGTACTGAGAAAGGATTTTGTTGCTAGAAAAGGATCTTATACAGCGCACAAGTTGTGTGCCCGATCTGATGGATGCATCTCTGATCTCCTGTACAAGCTTCATCGAGAAAATTGCTCTATCAACTTCAAGCAACTGTGGCAGGTTGAATTTTGTCGCCTGTTCGTAGGCGTTTCCGAGTGCGGTGCAGTCCGCGGGGCCTATTTGATATTGAAGCAAAGTCTCAATGAGATCCCGTAGTTCTTCTGCTTTCATTTTCTTGCCACTGTAAAAAATCGCTTCAAGGCCATTTGACATGGAATACATACCTGTTGGAAAAAAAGAGTCTGATAGCTGCAACATGCTCAAATCTGCCGCATCCATGTTTAGGATGTTGTCGTGGTTATCAGTGCTCATGTACATCTGTCCCCTCTTCTGGCTCAAAGACCATTTTAGTCTGGGTTATCTGGAGATGATCTGAAAGTCGGCCAAATATCTTCTTGAACATGTCGATTTCTGAATCCGTTTGTATTGGGAAATAGATCTTTCTTCCCTCAAGCTTGATAGGTCTATGTAG
>DATAAU010000110.1:0-4119 GCA_036259955.1 Nitrososphaera sp.
TGCTCCACTTGTCATAATCGTTGACAATATTATTTTCTGACGTTGTACCCTTATCGTTTAAGTGTTATTCTGGCATTGACTGCTTTTACTGTCTCCTTTGGTATTGCTGCTACTTGCTATGCATTGCCCTAGTGGCTTGTAAAATATCAATGCTATGAGATTTTAGGCATTACAAGGCTATTCAGTAATCTTTTATTTAGTATTATTATTATCAAATAATATGTCATACTATAAAAGAAAAGCAGCTATTGATTATCATCAATGAAAGAGCAATACAAATTTGGAACTGCTATCAACTGCATTGATGGAAGAACTCAGCAGCCTGTCATTGATTATATCAAGCAAAACTATGCAGTTGACGTAGTAGATATGATAACTTTCCCTGGTGTCGATGGAATTTTCTCAAATGAATTACGTAATGTAGAATCATCACTTGCAAAACATTCTGCATACATCTCTGCCGAGAAACATAACTCCCAGATCGTGGCAATTGTTGGGCATCATGATTGTGCAGGTAACCCCGGAGATAAGAACTACCACTATCATCAAATTAGAAAGGCTCTGCACGAGATATCTTTGTGGAAATTACCTGCAAAAGTCATTGGTCTGTATGTTAATGAAAATTGGCAAGTTGAAGAAGTAACATAAAA
Source organism: Nitrososphaera sp. (assembly GCA_036259955.1). Lineage (GTDB taxonomy): Archaea > Thermoproteota > Nitrososphaeria > Nitrososphaerales > Nitrososphaeraceae > Nitrososphaera. Next base: position 651 of record DATAAU010000110.1, read on the forward strand.
AGCATATTACCATAGCATCTGGTTCGAAAACAATATGGCATTAACTTCCTCTTGTATTCTATTTATCTCCCATACCTGCGTACTCTCTGCTGGTATGTCCTAATAGCTCGCATAAGGTCAATTTTGCGGAACTCTGGCCAGAACACATCCATAAACATCAGTTCGCTGTAGGCACTCTGCCATATCAAAAAACCGCTCAGTCTTTTTTCCCCTGATGTCCTTAGAATAAGATCAGGAGATGGCTGCGGCAGGTGGGAAGTGTAGAGGCATGATTCAATGGTTTTCTCATCAATTTCGTCAACTTCGATCATGCCCTTCTCCGCCATTCTAGCTATCTTTCTGACTGCTTCGATAAGCTCTTTTTGGCCGCCGTACGCTATCGCAATATTGAGAAACATTGAGTTATAATCTGCAGTAGACTCCTCAAGCTTTGTCAATATCTGCTGCAAGTTATAGGGGAGCAGCTTAGTGTCGCCTATAGCTTTTATCTTCATCTTGCGCTTATGCACCCTATCATCGTTGTAAAGCTTTTCTAACTTCTTTTCAAGAAGCCTATAGATGTTTTGAAGCTCTTCGTCCTTACGATCAAGATTTTCAGTTGATAATACATACAACGTAGTGATCTTGATGCCGACGTCATGTATCCAGTTTAATAGTTCTTCTGCCTTGTCAGCTCCATGATTATGTCCCCAATTAGTATCAAGTAAGTGCATGTTGGCCCACCTCCTGTTGCCATCAAGCACAATTGCAATATGATTTGGTAGCGGATATTTGATAATTTCTGATTCTAGGTGTCTTTCATAAAACGAGTATATGCCACTGAGTTGGAGAAAAGTGTCCATCAGTGCTCTGCCTCCTCTGTCAATTTCAGTTTGAAATCCCATTTTTGCTCTTGGCTGCCTGTCTTTTGATGTATTGATTATTCCTTGTTTGCATATATTTAGACTATGCTTCTAATTTGAATCAGAATGTAAGAAACACTTCTTCAATCGGTTCTCTTACTCCTAGTGCACGCACTGATTTCTCGAATTCTCGCTTGCCGTCAGAGACCAAGATCCGAAGGTTGCTTCTGCCACTCTTTTTTGCCATTCGATAAAATGCAAGGAACTTCCTTACGTCCTTAGCTACTATCTGCGCTGGGTCAATGAACCTGACGGTAGGCAAGAGTGAATTGAGATATCGTTTTACAAATGGCAGATGAGTGCTTGAAAGTGTGATGACATCGATCTCTTCATCAATGCTGTCTCCAAGAATGCGTGAAATCACATTAAATGTTTGTCTTTCATTATCAAGGTGCACTCCCTTTTCTATCATCTCAATTATTGGTGAAGCATTAAATCTTGTTACCAAGATCTGTTGCGGTACTTCTCTTCGAATTTGGTTCTCAAACTCTCTGCTCTTTATCATACCCTCTGTGGCCATGATCCCAATATGTTTTTTCTTTGTAAGTTTAGCAGCCTCTTTTAGGGGGGGTCTGACTCCAATTATGGAGATATCAGTTATCGCCCTTCTTACCTCGTCAAGTACTTGTACAGAGGGAGTGTTGGAGGCAACTACCACTAGCTTTGGTTTGTAACGCTTGAGGTAGTTTATCGTATTTACAACGATCTCGCGTAACTCTGCATGTGATTTGGTACCGTACGGAAAGTGGACTCTGTCTGCAAAGTAGAGCAGATCTTCGTAGGGTACCTCACGCTTTAGCTCCCTTATTATCGAAAGGGATCCGATGCCAGAATCAAATACAGCTACAGGGTTATTAGTCAACATCATTTTTTGAGCATGATGCAAGATAAATGTAAAGTGTAGGAAAATTCTTAGTAGGTAATCGAATTGGTGATTTTTATATTGAGATTAAACCATAGAAGTTGGGAAATTATGGAAACTAAAAATTAGAACTGCCAAAACCTCTCCATGGATGCTGATGGGAAAATATGCAGCCTTTTCCATATTTCTGTAGTCGAGTTGTGGCAATCGTGATATTGTTCTAAAGAATCTGCTATTGAGTATGCTATATGGTGTAAAAACATCTGGTCAAAATTTAGAAAAAAGAACGACTGCCGGGATTTGTGTTAAACTACCATTGCCTGGATACTTGCTAGCTTTTTCTTATCTGGTCGATCAACGTCCCTGGTTTGATATCTTCTGCTTTTATGAACTCTATTGAGTCAACAGCAGCATAGTGTGGAAGGACATCAAACTTATGCGGCTTTGTTATATCATGCCATCCAAACTTGATGTATGTCCTTCCACTGCCATAATCGCTCTTGAATTTATTCAGGCTGGACAAGCTAGAAGATGAGCGATAAATCGCATAATTGATCCTTTCAGAGCTAATTTCTATAGGATAGGCGATGATCTCGTATCTTGTAGGGTGCTCAACAAACACTGTGTGAAACACTGGAACCTCCTGTTGCTGATGATTTGCCATTACTTTTTCCCACCCGCGCTCTGCATTGGAGTGCAAATCAAAAATGGGAGCTATGACCCGTTGCTTTTTGTCGCCAAAGTATCCTATCCCAAGAAATTCTGAGAATCTGACGATGGGAGCAGATGTCCTGTCGTTTTGCAAGATAGTCTGCTAAACCTAGATCTAGATATATGTATATAGTACTCTATCGACCACATTTTCAACTTTATATTTATGGATGTATACACTACTGCAATGTTTAGCCGGATAGGAGCGGTCATTTTGCTTGTATCCAATATGAAAAGATCAGTCCGATTCTATCGCGACACCCTTGGTATGGAGCTAAAGCAAGAGTCAAAGGACTGGACAGAGTTTTCAACACGCGGCACTGTGTTAGCTCTCCACCCTGCGAAAAGAAAGAGGATCAAAAAGAACAATGGCATGTTGGTGGGATTTAGCATAAGCGACTTTGATGATGTCATTAATAGTCTAAAGAAGAAAAGAGTCAAATTCTACAAAAAGCCGAAGGAAGAGCCTTTTGGTAAACATGCGATAATCCAAGATCCTGATGGGCATTTGATATCAATTGTTCAGATGCCCCAGGAGGAGCTTTCGCAAATTCCATATTATCACGGCTTTGCACCTGCCTGATCCTTGAACCATACGTATACTGGAATAAGGGGGTGTGCCAATCTTGTCTCTTGCGCTCCTTTTCTATTGTAACACACCATGACCATTCTGTGAACCAGAGCCGAGCGGATATCTGACGTAAGCTGAGAATCCCTTAGTGGACCGTACAGCTCTAAAAAGTAGTCCTGCTTGTAGTATGCAACATGATGCACAAAGCAATCAGATATTATCGTTGGATCTCCTGCTGTTCGCTTCTTGATATCTCGTGGCTTTCTTTCAACAGCCAATTGCAGCTCTCTATTGATATACTTACTCCTGATGTATTCTGTTTCAAGCCTGCTTGCGGAGCTGTTCATATAAATATCGATCTCCTGCCCCAGTTGAGAGGCAGTGTGTTGTGCAAGGCTGCTGACTTCATCAATCTCGCCTTCA
>DATAAU010000111.1:0-15649 GCA_036259955.1 Nitrososphaera sp.
GAGTATGCACAAGTACAATTCGGTAGGCACTACACAATACGACAAGTTAAACAGAAGTGAACTGTCTATTTGAAAGCCCATGCAATAGTCGCTGATTGTGCTCTGTCGAGTAATATGAGAGCATACCTTTTCGTGAGCAAGTAAGCTAGAAAAATGGGCCAAAGAAAGATCGCACTACTGCTTTGCAAAAGATAAGTCTCATCACATCTGTTTCATGATAATTTGAGAAAATCAATGCTGAATTAAAGGGGATCCTATAAAGGAGGAATCTGTGATCATATTCTGACAAAATCTGTATAAGTGAGAACGATCTCTTAAAAAGGAAAGATGTACAATAACTTCTCAAGTTAAGGTAGAGATGTCTGTCACTTCCCGTAGTGCTGAAACAATAGTACATGCTATTTTATCCGAGTATGAGGAGGTACTAGGTGTATCATTAATGAATATGAAAGGAAATATCCTTGCCTCCAACTCCAAAGAGGTTTTTAGAGAAGCATTTAAGATAACTGAGGATAGGGCTAACTATGGGGGATCTCTTGCTGTTGCTACCCTTAATCTGGTAAATGAAACAAGGAATGTTTTTGGAAGAGCCAAAGCTATAATCACAATCCATGAAAACTGTAAGTTGATGCTGCTGCCCGTACCATCGTTTCAGTTGTTGGTCGGACTTGTACTCGAGCGTTCAGTTAATGCAGAAAACCATAAGATTGCTGACGAAATTGAAGTAATGGTAGCAGACATACTGGATCAAACTAATAGTATGCTGTAGAAGCAAATTATTGTAGCAGCAAAATAAGAGCCAATATATCTTTGGCCTAGTGATTAATTCCGCTGGTCATATCGGCCGCACGAGTCATATTATATTTACGGCTATCACATTTCATGACAAGGAAAGGCAGGTTAGAGGAAATTTTTAGCAAGGCTTTGTATGCAGATGATGCAACATTATACTCCGTTACCTATCGAGATTTTGAAAATATTGTAGAAGTACCTCTACAAGAATTTCTGAATCTATCGGAAAATTTTACATTGATACCGCCGAACAGGATCTTGCTTGTAAAAAAAAACGGACAAGTATTATATCGGAAATATGGGTACTAGCGTTCTAGAACCCAACCTTCCGACAGCAACTCGTTGGATCCGCCAGTAGCAGTGGCATATCTCCAGACAGAAACATCTTTTTCTGCGGTCACTATTGCTTTGATCTTGGCAAGCGCTTCGATTTCTTGCTGCAAGTCTCGATTGCTAGCTTCAGTCACTGAGAATTTCTTGCAAAACTGACAATGCGAATCAAAAATAGCTGTTTTGTACGTTGCATCCATAACAGGATATGCTCGGCATGCAAGTGGGCGATCGGAGTATATTTTGCATCTAAATCCACCATGAGGAGATTTCTCGTTACCTTCGGTGTCAAGAAATGGGCATAGGTTACCATCCTCATTCTTGCCCATCATCTGATAGGCAATTATCTTCTCTGGCGAATCTTTCCCAACTGCCAAGCGGGGTATTATCCTAACTCTTAGGCCCATCTCTTTTGCGAGGCGCTCTATTACGGCTTTCTCTTCCGGTAATACAAGTACTCCTATCTTGCCATACTGAACATTCGGATAATACTCTCTGTAAATGCAGCAGTCAGAACATCCCTGCACGCATCTGAATCTTCTTTTCATTTGTTTTCCTCTATGCAGCGCCATTCAATGCTTTTCGGCGAAAGATCCTCATAACTCAAAAATAAGATATCATAGACCGATTTTGATTTCTTAAAAATTTCAAGGTCATACTTCCCGCTGTCAGACTTCTTCTTTTGATTTTCTTTGTATACTCCGAACCGTAAGATTGCTTTCTTTTCGTATCCTTCCTTAAACCGCTTGTAATTGTCAGACCCTTGTACCATTTTAACAAATCCGGTGTTGTCGCCTTTATAAGCAGAGCCACCATAGATTATTATCCAATAACTGTCAGTTTGCTCCACAAATCTAAGCTTTATTTCGTCATCTGGCCACCAATCAACAGTCTTTTTCCATAGTTGATATGCAGCCCTCTTATCACCGAAGAGTGGGATGACATTCATATAGACATCATGGTAACGATAGCCTACACCGATAAAGTCTTTGAACCAAGAGATAGGTTTGCTGCCCACCGCATCCACAAGCTTAACAGAGATCTAATAAAAGAAGGTGTGAAATAAATCATGTTCCTGTCCGTAATATTGTCCAGAAAGATATAGCGAATATTGATTTTCTATATAGACGTATATATAGACGCACACACAAAAATAGAGAACCCCTTTGCTATTTCGTTTATTCCTCTTATTGCCATAATAATAACTCCAAGCTAAGATTGTTGACTCCCATAGCCAGTTTGCTAAGTAAATAGCAAGGCTCTTTTTAATTTGCAGCCTCGGACCCGTATATATGGAATACAATACATCCAAAACGGGTTATGCGATAAGAAGAAGAAAAAGGTTCAGCCAAATACAAGATCACAATGGATATGCCTTTATGCAATCCTGACAATAATCAGCAATTTACAGTTCCTTTTCGACCGGCTCAATGTGACATTCATGTCCTCGGTGCTCTCTATCTAACTGCTGAGCCTCTTCGTTTGTTATAGGAAACCTTTCTTCGCTCACGCCATGCTTTTCCAGTAGCACCTTCCCACAGGTATCGCAGATGAGCTGCATCAAAATGATGCCCATTTTTGCTAGAAGTCAAGTCACACGATATATTTAGACTATTCTGCTATCCGACGATGTTGCGCATCTTGGAAAATATTCCCTTTCTGTTCTTTTTTTCCTTATTCTCTACTGACTTAAAGCATTCGGAGCAAAGAGCGCGTAGGTTAACTGGTCGATTATCCTTCAGAGAGCCATTAATATGCTCAAATTGTGGCGGTATACTTGGGATGAACTTGACACTGCATTTCTGACAGCGGTTGTGTGCACGCTCAAGTACGGTTTGTCTGATGGCAAGCGTCAGATGTTCATATTTTTTTTTATCAAAGCCCGGGCTGCTTGGAGGGCCAAAGAAAGACACAGATGCAATAGTATCTAGCTCAAACTTATTTCTTGCGATCACAGAAGAGTTTTTTATTGATGTTTAATGGGCGTAAATAAAAGGATGTAATAAAAATCATAATCAGAAAAGGGAAATGTCGCAATGCTGGACCATTCTATTTGTTTATATACTTCTCGCTTCGGCCAACTAATACTGTATAGCCAAATACTAGTCAACCATAATCCACAAAGAGAGGCATTGCTTATAGTATCTTGGCGCTTCTTGCCACAGCGTAAACATGGTCTTTTAGTTCTCGTTCATAAAGCGAATCCATTTTCTCAATAAGCGTCTGGCGTGCCTGAGCCCTGGACTCATCCGTGCCAGCGGATAAGGCTGCAGCAAATATGTCTGGCAAGTTCTCCTTTATCCAACCATCAAGCACAAGATATCTGCTTTCATTTATCCATATGACCCGAGATACAGATTGGTCAATTTCTTCGTCGAATCTGCCTGTTTCAACTCGATCTATCAGCATAAATATGCAGTTGTTTGGATCAGGGTTGCTGAGTACTTCAATTGGGCGCCCACTTGCTCTACCCGATTCTACCCTGTCAATTAGGCCAAGCGGTCGAACGTAGGTTCCAGCAACATGAACTTTACCGCCACTGACGGATCTAATGCGACCGATGATTATTTTGTTGTGCTTGCCATCTTTTTGCACGACAAATGCATATTGGCCAGGCTTAATCCCACCCTTGCTGCCGAACATCTATTAGAACCCGAGCTTCCAAATTATATAATGTTATCCCGGTCTCGATCTTTGTGCATATTATGGTTAGTAGGATCATAAGTTTTTCATGTTCCCGTATACTGCAGGTTAAGGAATTGTTTTTTGGCAGCATAATCGGTTAGAATTACATTTATTAACGCTGTGCAATAACGGTAGACACGTATATGCAGAGGTTTGACGAGCTTGATATGAGAATATTATCCGAACTGACCAAGGACGCAAGCATTTCGGTTCCAAGGTTGAGCAAAAAGCTCAACGTTAATGCTTCAGTTCTTTATAGCAGGATAAAGCGCCTAGCAAAACGAAGTTTGATTAAAAATTTCACTGTGATTGTAAATGAAAGCATGTTAGGGATTAATGTCAAGGCAACTGTTGGAATAAACCGCGATCCTAAGTTGAAAGATCCCATTCACGCAGAACTAATGAAAATTCCAGAAATCAGGTCGCTTTCTGAAGTTACAGGCAGATTTGATATGATAGTGAGTATAAACGCCCATACACTGGAGGAACTGCACAACGTCGTCATCGCTCGCATAGGCAAGATAGAAGGCATACAAAACACTGAAACATTTGTTGAAATGCAAAGGACGGATAAAGAGCCTCTCTATACCGTCCATCCCTCCCTTTCAAGGTACTGACAGATATTTTATATAACGCAACCACGTTTAGAGTGTGAACACATTGCTCGCTAAAAGACTGGATGTCTTATCGCTTGTACAGCACAAGGTAACAGAGATGGTTCAGACGCTCAGGCTGGCAAAAAAGACCAGTAAGGACGATTATTTTCAACACCTGCGTCTGGTCGTGCTGGGTCTCCTTACAGTAGGAGGTATTGCTTTTGTAATGAAGCTAATAGCAGAATTTATCACATTTGGCACGACAGGTCGGTTTGGGTAATATAGCCAATAGGATTAAAATACCTTCAATTGTACTTAGAAGCATGGAAAGCAGGACAGAAAATAATAATGCAGTGACCCATGTAACTGCCAGATCATGGGATGAGGCGGTGCTCCAGTCAGATGTCCCTGTATTGGTAGACTTTTGGGCAGAATGGTGCGGCCCGTGCAGGATGGTTGGTCCCGCAGTAGAGCAGGTTGGAAAAATTATGGCAGGCAAAGTCAAAGTGACCAAGCTAAACGTTGATGAGAATCAGGAAATCGCAATGAGGTATAATGTGCAATCTATCCCTTCAATTTTGCTGTTCAAAGGAGGCAAGGAAGTAGGAAGGACTATCGGTGCGGCACCAAAAGAGAGATATCTACAGTTCATCGAGAATTCACTCAATTCCTAACCCGTTCATCATCCCTTCTCTCTTACTTTCTTTCTCTTTTCAACGAAAGCATCAATACGTATATTTTGATGTCTAACACAGGATAACAGCCATTGGGAAAGAAGGAACTGGCCGCGCTATTTTCATCAAATCCTGACAGGTACTACAAAGTATCACTTTTTGACAGGGAGGGTTTTATACGAAAGAGATGCTCTGTGTGTGAAAAATTCTTTTGGACGCTTGATACTACAAGGTATTTCTGTCCGGATCATGAAAACTATAGCTTTATTGGAAATCCGCCGACAAACAAACATCTAGACTATGTCAATGCATGGAAGGAGACTGAAAATTTCTTCCGGGCTAATGATCACGAAATAGTAAGACGCTACCCTGTTGTTTGTAGGTGGAGGGAAGATCTATATTTCACAATAGCCTCAATCGTTGACTTTCAGCGAGTCGTTGGTAATCAAGTAGTTTTTGAATTGCCAGCAAACCCTCTGGTTGTTCCACAAATGTGCCTCAGATTCAATGACATTGAAAACGTTGGACTAAGCGGTAGACACTATACTGGCTTTTGCATGATAGGCCAGACGTGTAATGCCGACGCGCCAGGTGGCTATTGGAAAGATAAATGCATAGACCTTAATTTTGGTATGTTGACAAAAGGACTTGGTATCAAACGAGAAGAGATAACCTTTGTCGAAGATGTATGGATGGGAGCTGGCGCCTTTGGATATTCGTTAGAATATTTCGTACGTGGCCTTGAGCTTGGTAATGCCGTATTTACAGAATTTGAAGGTAATGAGAACAAATATCGCGTGATGCCAAATAAAATAATAGACATGGGTGCAGGGCTTGAGCGCTTTTCCTGGATAACGATGGGCACACCTACAAGTTATGACTGCTGTTTCGGACCTGTCGTTGGCAAGCTTGTGGACATGACTGGGACGGACACTGATCGCGCAGTGTTGAACAAGTATTTTGAATCAATCTCGCTAAATCTCGAGAGTAAGACAGGTGGCGTTACTAGTATCCGAGATTTGAAGTTGCTAATCGCAAGAGAGATGAATATTACAGAGGAACAGCTGAACACTTTTGTTGCACCCTATGAAGCAATATACACTATTTGTGATCACATAAGGACCCTCGTATTTGCTATTTCAGATGGAGCACTTCCCTCAAACGTAGGGGGAGGTTATAATCTAAGAGTCATTCTGCGCCGAGCCCTTTCAATATTAGAAAGACTCGGCTGGAAAAACATCGTAAAAATTGAGGACATTGCAGAATTGCATATTGACTATCTTAGACAAATGTATCCCGAGCTTGAGGAGCACAGGCAAGATGTCAAAACAATCTTACAACTTGAAGCAAGTAGATACTCAAATTCCCGCGAGCGAATGAACTCTGTGGCGATGTCACTAAAGTCGAGCAAACAAACAAAGGAGCTGACAGTGGATGACCTTCTTAGGTTATATGAATCAGATGGCATAACTCCCGACTTTTTAATGGAGCAGGGAATAGTGCAGGATGTGCCTTCAACATTTTATACAAAGCTAGCAGAATTGCACACAAGCCAGCTGACAAGCCAGACTTCAATACCAATCCCCGGGCTAGACGGTCTTCCACCAACGGTATCGCTCTACTACCAAGATGACTCAATACGTCATTTTGATGCAAAAGTGCTCAAGGTAGTGGAAGGCAAGTATGTCATTCTGGATCAAACCGCATTTTACCCAAGGGGTGGAGGACAAGAGCCAGACACTGGAGAAATTGACGACATCGAGGTTGCAGAAGTTACAAAGCAAGCCGATGTGATAGTCCACAAGATTGAAGGGGCAAGCAGACTACCTGACGAGGGACAAACTGTACATGGAACAGTGAATGCTAAAAGGCGCGATCTTATTACCAAGCACCATACTGCGACTCACGTACTCAATTCTGCTTCTAGAAATGCACTGGGCTCCTGGGTTTGGCAGAACTCGGCATTCAAGGAAGAAAGTTACGGCAGGCTTGACATAACTCACCATTCTGCGCTTACAAGAGAAGAGGTGAGAAATATCGAACGTATGGCAAATAGAGTAATTCGAGAAAATCATCCAGTCATAATAAAGACATATGATCGCGGTGATGCTGAGCAACAATTCTCATTTCGAATATATCAAGGTGGCATAGTCCCTACTAGCAATGTAAGAATTGTCAATATTGACGGATGGGATATTGAAGCATGTGGTGGGACGCACGTGAAAAACTCAGGTGAAATTGGCCTAGTCAAAATAGTGAAATCTGAGCGAATCCAGGATGGCGTAGTTAGACTCGAGTTTGTAGCAGGCGAGGCTGCTGTCAACTACATGCAGCAGTTGGATAGTCAGCTTGCATCCATAGCACAGTCGCTAGGCTCAAGTAGAGAAAAAATTATTGAGTCATTTGACAAAGCGATGCAGGACGCAGAGGATGCAAAGAAAAAGCTACGAGCTATGCGAAGGGTCGTCTCATTGCCGATTGCAAAGAGTATTTCAGAGCAAGCCAAAAAGCTTGATTCAGGCATTCATCTGTACACCACGTATGATGAAGAACTTGATGACGACTACCATATCACCATAGGGGAAAAGGCGATCGAACTTGATAGAAATTTGATATATCTTGCCCTTATTTCAAAGGGTCAAGGCATTCGAGTTATAGTGTTTGTAGGAGAAGCTGTGCGCGACAAAGTCAAGGCTGGTTCAATTGCAAAACAAGTATCCAACAAGCTTGGTGGCTCCGGCGGAGGAGACAGTCGCTTTGGACAAGGCGGGGGTAGATCGAAAGAATTGATAAAAGAAGCATTGCTGCTGGCTGAAGGGGTAGTAAAGTAACTGTGAGCTCACGTATAGACTGGAACTCGATAGAGACTAAGTGGATTGAGAGGTGGGAAAAAGAAAGGCTCTTTGAATCAGATCCAGACAACAGCAGAGAAAAATACTTTGTGACTGTTGCTTATCCCTATCCCAACTCGCCACAACATATCGGCCATGGTCGGACTTATACGCTTGCTGACACCCATGCTCGCTATATGAGGATGAAGGGATACAATGTACTTTTTCCTATGGGCTTCCATTACACTGGCACCCCTATCCTTGGGATGTCGCGTAGGGTTGCCGCTAAGGATGCTGAGCTAATGGAAACATTCCATCAGGTATACAAATTATCAGATGATATTATTGAAACATTTGTCGAGCCAGTCAAGATAGCAAGCTACTTCCACCAGGAGATTAAGAAAGGCATGAAGGAGATGGGTTATTCTATTGACTGGCGGCGCGAATTTACCACTATTGACAGGGTTTATTCAAAGTTCATCTCGTGGCAATTTAGGACTCTTCAGAGAAAAGGGTTGATAGTGCAGGGTTCCCACCCAGTTGGATGGTGCCCACGTGACCAGAATCCTGTTAGTCAGCATGATACAATAGGTGATGTAGAACCCGACTTTAACGAATACACGGTAATCAAATTCAAGTCTAGTGATAGAGGTAGTAGCAGTAATGATGCAGATGGTTTAGTTGTGGATGACAACAATGCGGTTATCTTTCCAGCAGCAACGCTCAGGCCAGAGACGCTCTTTGGGGTGACCAACATATGGGTCAACCCAGAGGTTGACTACGTGCAGGCCAAGGTTGATGGTCAAAGGTGGATATTAAGCAGAGAATCTGCAAGAAAACTAGAATTTTTGAATAGAAAGGTCGAATTAATAAAAACTTTCAGAGGCAATGAAATTATCGGTTGGAAAGTCATTAACCCCCTAAATGATAATTCCATTCCAATATATCCTGCAGCCTTCGTCGAAGCAGATAGCGGTACGGGAATTGTAATGTCAGTACCAGCACATGCACCATATGACTACCAAGCTCTTGAGGCTCTAAAATCAGATGAAAACTTGCGGGCAAGATTTCACCTTACATTAGATGTAAACAATATTCGCCCTATCAAAATAATAGAATCTGAAGCATACACTGGCAGCATCCCAGCTGCTGAGGCAATCAAGGAGGCTGGCCCTATAGACCAGAACAAGAACAACAATGAGCGACTGGAAAAGGCTACAAGCGATCTTTATTCTCGCGAATTCTATAGAGGCAAGATGATGCAAAATACAGGTAGATTTGCAGGCATGACAGTTGCAGTGGCAAAGAACGAAATCAGAGAATATCTCTTGCAGTCCGGTTTGGCAGAGACGATATATGAGCTTGTCAGCAAACCAGTAAGATGCAGATGTGGAACAGAATGTGTAGTGAAGTTGCTAAATGATCAGTGGTTTTTAAATTATAAAGACCCGCAATGGAAGCAACTAGCGCACTCATGCCTAAATAATATGGATATCTTGCCACAAGACATCAGGCAGGAATTTGATTATGTGATTGACTGGTTACGCGAGCGCGCCTGTGCTAGAAAATCAGGTCTTGGGACAAAATTGCCGTGGGACAAGGAATGGATAGTTGAGAGCCTATCTGATTCTGTCATTTACATGGCGTATTATGTTATCGCAAAGTATGTCAATAGCAAGTATATAGGCGATGAAAATGAGAATATCACTGATGCTTTTTTTGATTATGTCTTGCTTGGAATAGGTAGCGCAGATCAGGTTGCCAAAGAATGCAAAGTTGCAACACATACGATAGAACAGATAAGAAAGGAATTCAACTATTTTTACCCTGTAGATTCCCGTCACTCAGGGAGAGACCTTGTACCAAACCATCTTACATTCTTTATCTTTAACCACGTAGCGATTTTTGATAGAAAAAAGTGGCCGAAGCAAATCGTAGTCAACGGCTCAGTTCTAATGGAAGGAAAGAAGATGAGCAAATCTCTTGGTAATATCATCCCACTTCGAGCTGCAATCAAAGAGTATGGAGCAGATACAATAAGGCTTGCAATGTTAATGTCAGCTGAAATACTTCAAGACGCTGACTTTTCTTTTGATACTGTACGGGGCCTCAGGTTGAAACTTGCTGGCATTTTTGAAATGGCTGTAAAGTGCAGGAACATATCCGCTCATGCAACAGAACATAGTCCATCTCAACAACAGCAGCAACCACAGCAGTTACTCATGCTTGAAGATAGGTGGCTTGCCAGTCGGCTACAACGCACGATAGCAGAGACAACAACATCAATGGACAAGTTGAGGATAAGAGAAGCCATATACTATGCCCTATATTCTCTGGATCGGGACTTGCAGTGGTATATGAAACGAGCAACAGCTAGAAAACGCGAAAATATTACGGGAATGTTGTCTGAGTTTCTGAATATTCAAGTAAGAATGCTTGCCCCATTTGCGCCATTTACAGCTGAAGAAGTTTGGGAACTGATGCTCAACAGGCAATCACTAACTGAAGCAGGCTGGCCCGTGCTAGAGGAAAAAAAGATAGACACAATGGCAGAAGAATCGGAGCTTCTCATCTCTAACCTACTTGCAGATATTCAAAATATAGTCAGGGTTACAAAGATAACACCTGCGAAAATTGTGATTTATACTTCAGCTGTCTGGAAAGAACAGATCTACAGGGAAATACTCGCAAACATACTCAATGGGACGATGAACTTTGGACAGATAATGAAGCAACTGATAGGAAATCCTGAGACGGTAAAGGCTAAGAGTAACCCGAAGATGGTGCAGAGAGTAATGGAAGACATCCTCTCAGCACCTATTGAGGCAAGGAGCAGACGGCTCAACCTTATAGGGTTTAATGAGGTAGCCACAATACGGGATGCGCAATCACTATTATCAAATGAGATCAGCAAAGCAGAGATAGTCGTATATTCTGAGGATGATCCCGCAAGATATGACCCAAAGTTGAGGGCAGATTCTGCAAGGCCTTTTAAGCCTGCTATTTACATTGAATGATTTCTCTCTCCTTGTTCATAATTCGATGCATATATCTGCATTTATACTGAGATCTGGTCGGTGACTAAGTGGCCATAAATCGGTCATGCCTTGCCTGAGGGCTATAAAGAACATCTTGGGAAAAAGTACTGATATGATTGTTGGCCTTGATATCATGAATATTTTTGCTGCTTGATACAACAGAGCGATAAAATTGTCATTATCATAAATCTTAACAATAAAAAAGGAGGAGTAAGAGCAGAAAGCTCATTTATTACTTGGATTGCAAAAAAATAAAGCAAGACATGTTTATGATGTCCAAGGTATAGCTGCTTCTAAGCATTATTCTATGCCAAAGTTGAGCTTATTATGTCAAAAACGGAAAAGCTGAGAAAATCCACGAGGCATTTTATGTCAGTTTATGACAGTGTTTTTTTGCTCGTCAATGAATGCAAGCAGAAGGAGGATATTGGGATGTAAAAGGCGAGATGGTGCGGGGGGAAATGGTGCGGAATGCCCAAGAATGTCTACACCAAATTATTAACTGTTAAAAATTATATCATTGCTGTTAAGAAACAAAAATATATTAAAGATTAATATATTTTCATCTTAATTTTATAAAGTTCCGCTACATCATTTGTAATTCCTCTTGAAGAAAAACCTCTAAAAGCAATGGCTGCTTAATAACAGCCTAGGGTTCAGTAAAGACGATTATGTCTTCAACAATAGAGAAAAATAAATTAAAGGATAATAACCAGCAGCAGTCAAACTCGGGTTCGACACTAACAAACGCAACAACATCAACAACAAGTGCAACTCAAACTTTCAAAAAGAGACAAGGTCATAATAATAACAATACAATAAAAGAAGAAGAAGAAGAAGAAACAAGAAGAACAAAGAAGAGAAGGCCAACCAAAGTCGGCTTAAACTACACACTAAGACGTATCAGACATCTTATGATAGAAGGACGGAGCAACTTAGAGATTCAAAATATCTTAGAGCTTGAAGAGCGAACTTTTTACAGATACATGGCCAAAATTAACGAAATAGATCAAGCCTTGTTTGTCGAACAAGAGAAAAAAACACTCACAACAGAAATTCGAATATTCAAAGATAGACTGCTCAACGCATACAGGTGGTATATTGCAATAGCGCACAATGAGAACATAAAGGCAGATATCAGAATGGAAGCTCAGAATAGCGCTCTAGATGTGGCCTATGCTCTGTTCAAGGTAGAGCGGGAAGGACCCCGATTCATCGGAAAAGGACGATCGGCGTAATATCTATATCACAATCATAATTCAAGATAACCTAAAGAGGTCTGTCAAGGTCTTGGCTCAGGTTCGACTGGGCTAAAATGAGGATTTTACTCTGCCAAAGACTGCCTTCAGACATATAGACCATGGCCCTTATCCTTCTGTCGGGATATTTAACAAGTTTTCTTACTTCATCTACTGTAGGTGTTCTATCGTCAGCGTAATGTCTACCTCTTGGAAGCCTACGCTTTATCTTTGATCATGGAAGAAAGATATCATTTGCTTCAGCGAATAACTTTACCGCTTTGTAATATCCTCCGACCGTGGATCCAGCGATCTCTTTTTTTATCGTATCTGACCTGGGGGTTAGCGTTACAGCGCTTGCGGTTTTTGATAGTCTTTGCCACGTCAAGTCCAATTATGGGACCTGAAATCACAAAAGTTCAATCTGTGTATATTTCTTTAATGATTATTTAGATAGATGTAAAATGCATAATAGAGAGTTGTGTCGAGCTAAGCATGTGTGTCTATATACTTAAGTCCGATGAAAAAAAATGGATTGGCAGAGTCATAGCTTGTATTGATTTGAATGCCTTTTATCCATCTTGTGAGGAATTAAGAGACCCTTCATTGAAGGGAAAGGCCCATGCAGTTATCATGACAGATGAAAGAACGGGAGAGATTATGAAAGGAGCGGTTTCCTCATGCTCATACGAAGCAAGGAGATACGGTGTTAGCTCTGCCATGTCACTTTCAAAAGCAAAATCATTATGCCCGCATCTAATACTACACCCTGTTGATATACCATACTACAGAGCGATATCAGAGCAGGTCATGAATGCTATTCAAGGATATGCAGATACTCTAGAACAAGCAAGTATAGACGAAGCCTTCTTGGACTGTACAACAAAAATCCAAAGCGAAAGTCCTGAAGCGTACGCTGCAAAAATAAAGAATACAATTAAAGAAAAATGTGGCGGGCTGTCATGCTCTATAGGAGTTGCATCAACGAAATCTGCTGCAAAGATTGCGTCTGATTTTGAGAAACCTGATGGTCTAACCGTTGTTTATCCTACTGAGCTAAAGAAATTTCTTGAACCCCTTGACGTCGGCACTGTAGCAGGCATTGGGCCAAAAACACAAAGGGCATTAAAAGAAATGGAGATCCAAACGCTGGGGCAGTTAGCCAAAGCCGATGTTCAACTATTAAGAGAGCGGTTTGGAAAAAATGGTCATTGGATGTGGAAAGTTGCTAATGGAACTGATGACGAGATAGTAGCCCCAAGAACTGACAATGTCTCTCTAAGTACCGAGAACACTTTGGATGCATATACTCGAGATAAGGAAAGGATTCAGAAAGACCTTGACGGCTTAGTTAATGAGATTTACCAGAGGGTTAGAGGACAAGGATACCTCTTTAGAACAGTGGGCATTAAGCTTGTACGGACTAATTTCTCTGTGGAAACTAGAGTAACTACATTTGAGGAGTTTCGAGACGATAATGATAGTATTTCTTCCGCAATAGGTAAATTGCTGGATAAATTTGACTTATCTGAAAATAGGCCGCCGGTCAGAAAAATAGGCTTATTGGTTACCCATTTAGTTCGCGAAGAAATTATTAAACGAAAGAAGAATGCTCAAAGAAGCCTACTAGATTATTATCAGTAAGACAATAATATCCATATGTTGTTTTTTTTGATCGAGATCTGGTCTTCAATATTTTTAACCTAAAATTAAAGAACAAAAGTTGGGTTAGGGTCACATTGCAGAGCTTTAGTGACGACAACATGACTTATCTAAGATTGACATGGTCTAAAACTCACTTGGTCTAGCAAGGTGCTTAAGGAAACATCAGAAATGCAATCAACAAACTTATTCAAATCACCATTACAGAATTATACCCTTGCAGAGAAGATCATCATATTGCCTGAATACCTGATGAATATAATATTAAAAAGAATGGACCAGGTTCTCAACCGCGAGAAAAAGCTCCAGCGGCTCACTGCACTCCGTGGCCTCCAAATGGAAGAACAGGATGACCCATTTAAGATTCTTATTGGAACTATTTTGTCAGCGCGTACCAGGGACGAGAACACAACTAAGGTCATCAAGAATCTTTTCACAAGGTTCAGGACACCACACGACATCGCCTCAGCTGACATTGAAGAAATAAAGAAGTTAATCCATAGTATTGGATTTTACAATGTAAAGGCCGAGCGGATAAAGCAGGTTTCACAGATAATAATGAGCAGATTTGGCGGTCAGGTGCCTGATGATATCGACAGTCTTTTGGAGTTGCCCGGAGTTGGCAGAAAGACTGCCAATTGTGTCCTAGTGTATGCCTTTAACAAACCAGCAATACCTGTAGATGTACATGTCCACAGGATTTCAAACAGACTAGGGCTTGTAAACACGAAGACAGTCAAGCAGACCGAGATAGAGCTAAACAGGATGGTTAACAGGCGGCTATGGACCAGAGTAAACAATACTTTTGTCATGTATGGACAAAACGTATGCCTGCCTATCAGGCCTATGTGCGAGATATGTGACCTAAAAGGAATGTGTAAGTACTACAATTATAGTCGCAACAATTCTAATCAGAAGGCCTCCTCTTCTTGAATATCAGAAGGCTAATTACAAGCCCTATCATACCCGCCCCGACTGCTGCTGGCACAAAGTATAATGGTGACTCTTCAATGTTTCCATAAAAGACTTGAAAAGCAACATCCCCAGCGTATGCATTGGCAAGTGTAGAGTTTCCATCATTTCCATAGATCTGGATTGAAGAAATTGCAAACCCGTCAAGGTCAAGTCTATCAACTACTGTCCTCTGCCCGTTTGAAACAATCAGGCCTGAGTTAAGTGAATGGGTAACTGAAATAGGTCGTTCGGTTGACCAGCCATTTTCACTATCATAAATTCTGGCGTATCCGGCCTCAGCGGTATTAGCTGCTACCCAGTACCTCCTAGTTTGGTCGCCATATATTGCAAGTTCAATGAATTTTTCGCTTGGTGCCTGCTCCTGTATCTTTATTATGGTTCTGGCACCTTCCCTTGGTACATAAGAAACATTGTTCTGTATTGATAGTATCCAGTTTGGTGGAAGGGGCTCATCGAATGTGTATACAAGAGGATCCTGTACATTTCTATTCGTAGCAGCATAAGGAAGTACAAAGCTCTCACTTCGCTCACTCTTGGCCACTTGGAAATCATCTTGGCCTTGTGCAAATGCGAGATTAGGCAGAAGCAACGAAATAAAGACAGCAACTACCCCAACAATTATTATGCGCATATGCTTTGATAATATTTTCACTCTTTCTCAATATATACGCCTCGTCTGTGCTTCGACACCGTCGTATGTATTATGCAACTGGAATCTATGAACCCCGAAGATTCTAGGACCTATACGCCGCGGGAAAAATTTTGTCTCAGCCAATCGATTCAATTTTTTGCGCATGCTCGTGAAAATGTTGGCAGATATATAGTTAC
>DATAAU010000112.1:0-36366 GCA_036259955.1 Nitrososphaera sp.
AATGATGTGATTGGCGCTAAACCTGGAGGAATCTGACCTTCTGGCCATATCCAACCTGAGTTGACATAC
Organism: Nitrososphaera sp.; assembly: GCA_036259955.1. Classification (GTDB taxonomy): domain Archaea; phylum Thermoproteota; class Nitrososphaeria; order Nitrososphaerales; family Nitrososphaeraceae; genus Nitrososphaera. Next base: position 70 of record DATAAU010000112.1, read on the forward strand.
AGTTCATCTCCTGTCATGGTGTAGTTTGCATTTAGTGGAAGGTATGTGGCATTGTTTTGAGCATCTATGACAACTGGGTTTGTAGCTCTGGCGTTGGCGCCAATGATGGTGATGTTTGCAGTGTCATTTTGGCCGGGGATTATCAAGGGCTCGGTATTTCGCTCATTTGGATTTGCTGGAGTTACTTCTGTATCACTGGGAATCAAATACGGCGATTCTATTGCGGCAAAGTAATCTGGCTGCTTGATAAAGCTGACAGTATGAGGCTCACCTACCACGGTTGGATTTACCCATGTAACTGTCTCACCTGCGCTTATACTGATATTTTGTGGGATGAACCAAGTCAGGACTGAGACAGGGCCTCCTCCACCTGCTGCAACTGTCCTTGTATCATTTTGAGCTTGTAATTCTGCTTGCTGTCGTTGCAATAGCAGTTGCTGTGGGTCTTGTTCGGGGTCTAGGAATTGAGCGATGCTAATAGTGGCTGTTCCTGCAGCTGAGAGCAAGAGCACTCCACTAATGGCAGCTCCTACCAAGGCCAAGTATGTGTTGTTTCTACTTTTTTTATTCGATATGCTCTGCATATATTTTCCAGTTTATCTGGGAAGATTCAGACATTAATAAGCCAAGCGGCGCTACATAACTAACGATTTAAAAAGGGGAAGAAAGGAACGAATATAACTATACATGCTCAGGCTATTAGAAGAACATTCTTAGGAATCCGGGTTGGCTAGCTTAGGGTTTGCGGGCGCCAATTGATAGTATAGCCTATCATTAAGGTCAAAATTATTCGTCATGATGTCATACGAGAAAGGAGATAATAGAAACGAAATTCGAGTGGCATTATCAGGTCAAATCTGTCTCCCATCCCATCGAACCCGCATCGATATCGGTTCTTTTGGTGGATTAAGGAACTGTGCGATTGTGGACTGAAGGATTATGTTTTGCTCTCGCAAACTGCGATGTAATTGCACAAAACTTGAACGCACGTTGTGCCGTTATTTGGAAGATGAATTCTTAGTGTTTGCGATGCAGGATTCTGAATGGTATCATTAATAGTAGTAGTTAAAGAATTGCTCTGACGATGTCTTGTAGCGGATATTGAAGGGTGCTGCCAAACCTTATAGACCTGCAGGATATTCCGATCTGATAATCACTTGATAATTCTTGTAGATGACGAGCCGGACATAGTTAATGTATTTGGCAAAGTCTTGCAGAGAGATGGTTATCAAGTCCATGAATTCACAGATCCGCTTAAGGCTCTGAACTTTCTCAGTACCAACTATGAGAAATGCTCGCTCGTTATAACCGACCTGCGGATGCCATACATGAACGGTATTGAGTTTGCATCACAGGTTCGCAGGATCAGCCCTGACGTCAAACTCTTGCTAATAACAGCTTATGAGACAGAAAGCTACAAAAACCAGATAACTCATCTGGGATTTAACGGCATATTGCACAAGCCATTACTACCCAGGATCCTAAAGATGACGGTCGAAAAGATTCTCGGCCCACCAACACAATAGTAGGTTTTCTATAACATTCTATGCACTAGAATTTATCTGTGTCTGCCCGTAGATCATATTGCTTTGAGCTCATCTCAATCGGCCAATAAAAGCGATATAGGACAAGAAAGTGATAAGCGCTCTGTTTTTCCCGAGCATAGAGAGCGATCCATTCAGATTCTTTCCCACGTCAGTAGAATAAAACATCTGTATCTGTCCTTGGTCAAAAATGCCCAAAAAGAGGTTTTGTTGATTTTCCCAACTACAAACGCAGTTCGCCGAGAGGAAGGCGTAGGCATATTCGCTGAGCTACGACAGGCATCACAAAGAGGCGTGACTGTCAGGATACTGAGTCCAATAGACGACTTTGTCTCTCATCAACTAGAGGGGCTAAGAACAGCTGGAATTGCTGTCAGGCAAATAGAGTCTCCAGCAGAAACAAAATTCAAACTGCTTATTGTTGACAGAAGATTCTCTCTTGTAATTGAAACAAAAGACGATTCCAAAGGAACCTTTGAGCGTGCGATAGGCTTGGCAACATTTTCAACCAGCAAGCCTACCGTTCTACCTTACGTCACTATCTTCGAGAGCTTTTGGCGAGAAACCGATCTGTATGAAAAAGCAAGAGAAGCCGATAAAATAAAGGACGAGTTCGTCAACATTGCAGCTCATGAGCTCCGCAACCCAATCTCTCCGATAATAGCAAGTGCTGACTTTGCTATTGAAGATATCGAAAAGTTGAAAGAAAGTAAAGACGACACCCTGACGCTAGATAGCCTTGAGGAAAATATACACATAATAACAAGGAACGCTGCGAAACTTTACAAGCTTTCAGAGGACATCTTGCAAGTCAGTAAAATAGAGAGCGGAACCTTCAGCTTACGTTTGGGCCAAGTTGATCTGAAGGCTTTGTGCGAGATGGCTGTGCAAGACACAAAGAAAAAGATAGAGAGTGAAAAGAAGCCATTAGACATCCACCTAGATTACAAGATCCCCAGCTATGGAAGTGAAGCACTTGCGATATCTTGCGATAGCTCCAAGATCAGTCAAGTGATTTACAATCTGCTTGATAATGCTGTCAAGTTCACTGATAAGGGAACCATATCTATATCCGTTGCAATGCATGAGGAAAGCTCTATTATATTCAAAGTCGAAGACTCTGGAGTAGGAATCGATCGCGAAATTAAAGATAGACTCTTTGACAAGTTTGCAAGCAGGTCAAATGGCGGCACTGGTCTTGGGTTATATCTATCAAAGAAAATTGTTGAAGCCCATGGAGGCAAGGTATGGGGCTCAAATAATCCATCTGGCATCGGAGCCACTTTCTCTTTCACCCTTCCAACAGACTTGAGATCAATTTACTCTGGCGAATATTCCAATTTGGAAAAGTCTGATGACCCCCACCCAGATGCTCCGACACACTATTAGATGATTGACCACTCTCGAAAAGTGCTGCCCCCGTGCGGTTGAGCAAATAGCTAAAAGGCTGAAACTGGTCTCATAGGGTAAGTATCCTTTGTGCCGCCAGATAGATACACAATTGATGATTCAGCAGAGGCTCCTGCTACACTTATTCATGTCCAAAAAAGTTGTTAGGCAAAACGGATCCACTATGCTGCTATCCTTCCAGAAAACACAGGAGAAGTAAATAAGGTCAAAATTGTCATACATTTACTGCTGTAGGAGGCGAAATAAAATGAGCTATATTAGGGTGGCCTTATCAGGTCAAATCTGTCTTCCATCCCACCGAACCTGTAAATTAATTTTTATCAAACAATTTCTATTATTGTTTTGGCAATTATATCGGATGACCAAGCAATATTCACTTTGGCTTCAAGTCCCCAAAAGTATTCTGAGTATTTTCCAATATAGCTTTGGTTGACATCTCGCGGTATTTCAAATTCAAAGGGAATAGCGTTATTTTCATTCTTTCCTCCGATATGATTTTCATTTGATTCTATGTTTTTGTCGTGTTTTTCGATCGTGCTTACTCTTTGCAATCCCTGAGCAAACGCATGTTCTATACCGCTCAGAGTAATCTTCATCCCTCTAATCTTGTTTCTAATCTCTTCTTCTTCCTCAGGGCGAAGCCGTAGTATTACGTTGCCCTTTATTGTATGACCAGGAGAATAGGATGTAGTGTTGTTGCTTTGGCTAATGAGAGCAATTTTAGACTTGGTGCTTTCTTTGAGATATTCTTCACGACCTTTTGCAAATATTGTTTGAAGATCAAAACTCATGCCTGTGCCAGTGAATCTCACATAACGTGGACTATTTTTAGAAGGGGTAGGATTGGCTTTTTTACCAAATATCTCTTCAAATCTTGCTTCGTACTTTTTTCCTTTATCCACATCTTTTTCTTCCGAGTCACTTATTCGAGATCGCAAAATATCCTCAGGATTTTCAATATTGTGAGAGCTAACAACGTCGCTCTGATTCTCTACATCAAACGAAGAATTACCACTGCTGTTGTCTCCTACAGTTCTGATCTTAGGATTGCTGACTGAAAACCGCTCCTCCTTATTTACATCCAACTTATTTGCAATATCTACAGTTCCTTTTACAGTATAGGTTATGTTTGCATGCTTACCCTTATAGGAGGAGAATAAAGTATCGTCAGCAGGAAGAATAAAATCAAATGCTATTACCTTATTTTGCGGTAGTATTTCCAGAGTGCCATCTTGAAGAATATTATTAATTACAGATTGCTGGAGTAAATCCGAAAGGTCCCTTAAGAAGAAGACATTAGTTTCACTGTAAGTTTTTGAAGTTGTATCTCGTCTGCTACCAATACCGGTACTCTCTGTTACAGTTATGGAAGTAAATTCTTTGCCTTCCGCAAGTAACACAAGCTTCCTAGCTTTAGAACCTTTCTCTGTACTAATACTGAGCGTCCCTCTCACTACCTCACCAGGTCTATAGTGCAATTTTTCTAAAGTTAAATCAAAGGCTAAGTCAGTACCCTTTAGTATCTTCTTAAATATCATAAGTTGGATCCCGACTGAGAAGCTAAGGACTAAATAAATTAAAGTTTACGCTTACCAGTAGACAATACTTTGTTGATGACCCGATTGGTCGCTTATATCAAAGCCCATTTGGGCATACAGGAAAACTTAAAGCTACGCAATTGCAAACAGAATTGCAAGGACCCATTCTAAGAACCGATATTGTTTTAGGTTCCACCGAACCTGCGTTAAGATTCTCTTTGTTCAATTGTCTGCCATGTTTTTGTAGGTGTTGCTTCGCCTTGTGAATTCTCCTTCTCCCTCTCCTTTCCTAGTAGTGTATTTTCTTATTCTCCCTTCTTATTGAATTTAAAAGGAGGTAGAAAAAAAATGTTATTAATGATTACACAGCCATATAATTTCGAAATGTCGACCAACGACAACGAGAATCTTTTAAGACAGCTAATTGAAGCAGAAAACTCCCACAATATTGAAAGACTAGTCTCACTACTAACAGATGACGTTATCATAGAAGATATACCACTAGGGGTAGTCATGAAGGGAAAAGATGGAGTGAGACAAGGTTACGCCGGTTTTCTCAAAGTAACTCCTGATTTCAAAATAGAGCTAAAATCTTGGATTACTACCGATAAATTGTTTGCATTAGAAGCAATCTTTTCTGGGACACAAAGAGGGGACCTTCCTGGTCTGCCTGCAAGAGGGAAAACCTTCTCTAATAGGGTATGTAGTTTTGGAAAATTTGAAAACGGCAAGATGAAAGAAAGAAGGGATTATTGGGACTCAGCAAGTATGGTAAAACAGTTAGTAGAAGAGTCAAAATAACAATTTTTACCTTTGAATACTGAAAACAGGCAAGAGCGGGCTTACTTGTCAAATCTGTCTCAGATTCAGGCAAACCAGTTAGATTTGCACAGAACAAAATCTCTCCCTTCTATTGGGTATTAATTAGCTGAAAGTGCCTTTTCTATTTCTTTAACCATGACAGGCATGCGGATGGGTTTTCTTAGGATACCTTTAATGCAACCATGTTCTAACAGATGATTAACCATAGTTTGTTCTAATTCATAGGCACTAATCAGGATAGTTTTGACTCCGTTGAGCTCATGTATCTTGCAGGCGACAGTGTCACCCGTCATGTCCCCAAGTTTATAGTCCAGCAGAAGGACATCTATCTTTTTCCCTTTGTGCTTCTCTTCAAGGAATCTCTCTAAACAGTCCTTTCCCGACTCTGCAACAACAACATTATAAGTAGACTCCAAAGTGTATCTGAAAAGATGTAATAGGTCTGCCTCATCATCGCAGATCATTACCGTCTTGCGAACATTGGGCATGACTGATTTACAATATTGACGCAGCTAGAAAAGGCTACTTACTAAAATATTCTATAAGAATCTAGCGTATTAAGTTATCTACAAGAATTACCTCCTAGCCGTTAATTGTGTATCAAAGACGCGCAAGGAGCAACAGCAGTATTTTACTTCTTGTACTGATTGGTGCTATAGCAATCGGTCTTTCAATCGCTTCATTTCAATATTCTACTTTTACTTCACAAGAGATAACAAGAATCGCTGCCGCAGACATAAGGTCTAATGCAGAAATACAAGCCCATGATATAGCAAACAATCTAAAGAACAAATTAGGTGCTGTGAACAGCAGCCTTGTAATACTTTCCAGTGTCCCTACCATCCAAAATCAAGAGTTGGAAACCTCAAAGAATCTGTTCTCTGAAGCTCAAGAATCTACAAGTGATATTACTTCAAGCTACTTTTGGCTCGACAAAAATGGAAAGCTATTGTGGGCTAATGCATTTGAAAATCAGACAATAAGCCAGCAATATGCAGGCGGTGACAGAAGCTTTAGACCATATTTTTCTGAACCTCGAAATACGCTCAGACCATATTTTAGCGCGTTAATCGAGTCTGTTGATCAAGTACCCCGACTTTATATTGCACATCCTATAATTTTGAACAGCAGCGAGAATATTAGCAACAACAATTCAATCTTCAATGGTGCTGTAGTTTCAGCCATTGACGTTAAGCAACTGGGTCAATTGGTACAAAGCCAGCTATCGCCCAAGTTTGAAAGTACATTTGGAATGGTGGATAGAGATGGTATAATCTTATATGCTCGCAATACCACACAGATAGGCAAGGATATTTTTGGTGATGAAGTTCAAGCTGTCATTCCAGCAGAAATAAGACAGTCGTTCAATTCCTTTATACGAGAATCACTAACGGGTAGTGCCGGATCGGGCGAAGTTACAATCCAAGGTAACACAAGCACGATTGCATTCCAGCCAGTTTCGTTTAGTGGAGAAGACAATTTCGCAGTTGCCTACATTGTAGTACCCCACAAGTTTGAACAAACATTAAGACCATTAACTGATCAACAGAGGAATTTCAACTTGATTGTAATAGCATCAATAGCAGCAGTGGCGGTCGGCATTGCATACTCCATTCTGATTTGGAATAGGAGGTTGTCAGAAACGGTCAAATCAAAGACAGCAGAGCTCGAACACGCAAACAGATCACTAAGAGGAGCTATTGATCAGCTCAAAGATCATGATAAAATGCAACGAGAATTTATCAATGTGGCAGCCCATGAATTAAGAACGCCAACTCAGGCTATCCTGGGCTATTCAGATCTCTTTTACTTAAGACCAGAGAGCAGAGAAGATGCAATAAAAGCGATAGCTAGGAATGCAGAGCGGCTTCAAAGATTAACAAGTGATATTCTTGATGTAACAAGAATAGAAGGACACAGGCTTAATCTTAACAAGGAGAAATTCAATTTATCTGAAGTAATTGCTTCAGCTATAGAGGATGTAGAGAGAAGGACAGGCGATAGCATGATCAAAATTGACTATACACCGAAAAAAATAATGATAGAAGCCGATAGAGAGCGAATAATCCAGGTTATTTCAAACCTTTTAAGCAATGCATTCAAGTTTACAAAACAAGGAACAATTTACGTTTCTGAAGAGAATAAAGGTGGACAAGTCATAGTGTCAATCAAGGATACGGGCACAGGAATTGACTCTGAAATTATGCCAAGGCTTTTTACAAAATTCACAAGCAAATCTCAGACAGGAACAGGTCTTGGATTATTCCTCTCAAAAAGCATTGTAGAAGCTCATGGTGGCAAGATATGGGCGGAGAATAATAACGATGGAAAAGGTTCAACTTTTACATTCACTCTCCCCTTGGGAATATGACTCTTCCTTTTGCTGATTCGTCTGAATTTTCAGCTGCATTCCACCTAGTCGTATCCTTGAAAATCATTGTTGACAGACAGTTTCTATGTTGCTGGCAAAGACTAATTCAGCTCTATATGCTTTTAATAGTTCACAATGTATACTGCGAACTGACAAATGGCAACCTTTGTAATAGTCCATGGATCTTGCCCTGGAGGCTGATGTTGGAAAAGGGTAACTCCACTCCTGAGCAATAGAGGGCATAACGTAGATGCACCAACTCTAACCGGTCTGGGCGAGCGATCTCATCTTGTATCAAAAGACATTGGATTGGATACTCATATAGTTGATGTCACACAGGTTCTAATATATGAGGATGTTAATGAAGCCGTTTTAGTTAGTCATAGTTACGGCGGTCTAGTCGTTGGTGGTGTGGCTGAGGGTCCCAAAAAGAATTAAACGTGTTGTCTATCTTGATGGATATATACCAGAAGACAACAAAACTGCATTTGACATAATACCCCGGTTGGAAATTATTTACAAGGAAAGGGCATTAAAAGAGAAAGGAAGAGAATAGTTAATTGCTCCATATGAGCCGGATGTCTGAGGGATAATAACTCTAATGACATCCAGTAGATGAAGACTCGATTGTCTCCTATGCCGTGGCACACACACACGATCAACCTATGAGAATACCAGTCAGGATGCTAGGAGACTCCCAAAAACCTATATCTCTTGTACTGAGTACAAAGAGTTTCATTTCATGGCTTAAAAAGCAAGGGCTAAGAGTTGAGACCATCATGAATTAAAATCGGGACATGTTGCAATGATCAATATTTCATTTGAACTAGTACAGATACTTGAAGCATTATCTATACTGTAATTGGTGCAGTCATCTATCATTAATAGAACTGCCATAATCAAATTTGAACATTCTTACCAAGTACATTACCTCGCTCAATAGCATTATGTTTAACATTTTATCCCAATAGAATCCTGTATGAAGAAGAAACTTTAAGTTCATAATCTCTCTATTATTTCTGGATTCTACGAAAATAACCGATATCTTTCTAGGTTCCACTGAAACCGTAAATTAGAGTTAGAATCTATTTTCGAGATAAAGCATAGATTCATAACGAGAAAATCAATGTGTGTAGCAAAGCAACTAACACAGGAGACTGTTTGTCTTAGCATCACATAATAGACAAGTACAAGCAAAAACACTTTTTCCTCCGTAACAGAAAGACCTATAATCTACCCTTATGTTATTACAGAGAATGTCTTCAAATGTCCCAAATTGGGAGGCGACAATTAACAAAGTAGTAACATCCAAGGAAGGAGATTTAGTTGGTAACGTGGAGGCTATTGATGAAAGCGCAGTACTAGTTTCTAGTGAGGGTGCGCGTATTCACTATCGAATTCAAAAAGACGTGGTGGAAGGATTCGACGGACATGCAGTTTCACTCAAGGTCTCAAAGAATGAATTAGAAAAGTACAAAACTCAATGGAAAGAGGGTTTTGGAGAGGTAAAGTAGTAACCATTCGGCGTCTTTTCAGACCCCTTCAAATCAAGGTAGACAGTGCAACAAAATATTTTTATACTTCTTGTTAAATCATGAGAAGACCAATAGGTGCATATTGACGGCATTATGACCTTTTGTCTCTCTTAAACGATGTTTGCTCGCAAACACATCTCAGCAGTCTCACTTAGATTCCTCTGAATTTCAGCTGCATCCCTCTGAACCAGCCTCAAACCGTGACTAATATTGGCTAGTCAATGGGTGGCAGTATAAGCGTCGAATTTATCTCGAGTTCCAGCAGATGTGAGTTTCAATTTTTTTTAGTGTCTGTATTTCCTTCTAACAGCTATGTTTAGCGGAACGATGATCAACCATAAATATTGAGCAATATCTAGATTAAAGAAGGAAACAATGATAGAAATAGCAAATACGAAAGGAATCAAAAGATGATTTACCATCATTCCTCTTATGAAAAGAGGATGAATGTCTTTGTCAATCAATCTATAATCTTTTGTTCCATACCACCATATGAGAGCAAGTAAAGAACTTGTCATAATTACAACAACACAGTAAACAACATATGATATTTGATATGATCCATACTCTATGACAAGAGATGTAGTAATTGACAAAAACGTTATTAAAAGAAGGAACAATAAATTTAGGTAAACCATAAAAATATGAGATTTTGTAATAAAGTTGAAAACCTGATGATATGAAATCCAGAAGATTGAGATGACTGCAAAACTGATAATATAACTCTCGACTTGAGGATACATATCATAAAGTGCGCTCATGAGTTGTGATTCTGTTAAGTTGTTGGGTAGATCAGGTATGTCTATTGATAATGTCATAAGGGTTATTGCAAATGCAAAAATCGCATCCCCAAAAGATATAACATGTTCTGGCTTTACCTTTGGAACAAAGGCGTCTTTTGACATAATATATACAGACCGTATGAGTGGTTAACGCCATAATAAAAATAAGATCCTGTGAAACTAGAGCGAAACGCAAAATAATTGATTCAAGCCAGAGAATGAGCCTGCTGCACGCATGCAATCATTTGTTTTTGGTTTCTTTCATTGATTGACAATCGTAATTACGGGCGAATATCCTGTGTTCTAATTTTTTGGAGTAATTAAAAGATCCAATTACCGTATATTTTTGGTCATTAAACCTTTGTCGTTAAAACATCCTTGTCCTTGAGATTTGTCTAAATTTTCAGCGGCACCCCACCGAAGCCGCTAACCCAATTGGTTCTATACTCCAATTTCGACGGAAATAGCGGACATAGAAGTCACAATGCCCAGGAAGGCTGCATTAGTAACAACAAGTATCACTCATCTTCGTTTTGAAGTGATGGTGACGACTACAACAGAGCTTTTGCTCAAGACAACGTTATAGGAAGAAGTTAAAGATAATTTCAATAGGTGGAGGATATCTCCTGTAGGTTTTTTATAGATTCATGAACCATCTAATCTTTGAGATGGAGAGCTCAGAAGATTCTCTTACACAAAACATGATTTAACTAGGAGTGTTAGTGGCTTAATTACTACTACTACTATCACAATAGCTTCTTACGTTTCAAGTCTTCCACCATAGAATAGAACTCTTCCTTTGGTTCATCAAGTGAATGATTCGTCAGCCTGAACATCTCATAGAATTGAGCATCGTCTTTCTTCTTCTTGGCACTGCCACTGTAGTATAACTTTTTTGCACGTTTGATATGCGCCGCTAAAGCTCTATCCACCCCCCTGACGTGAAGTCTCATTTCTTCATTGGTTGGTGGAGCTATGCCGATATTGGGCTCCTCATCTTCTGCTATTTTTTGAGCTGGTTTGGGATACTCTACTCGAGCTTCTTCTTTTAGTTCCTTTATCGCCTGCTCTATTGTCTTCATTCCACCGGCCGCCTTTACCTTTCCTACAGCGCTCTTGTATAACCCTACGGGAATCTTCTCAACCTCAAATTCGGAATCGCCTGCTCTATTTACAGAGTCCTTGGAAGAATCATAATCGACACTAGTATCCGCTGTCAATGACTAAACTTTGTTATTGAAGCTAATAGGTTTTTCCTGTCTCTTTAGATGCTGCCTATCAAGGGGACATTATTTTACTACTCCGACTCACCATAATCTTCAGGCAGGTAGAAAAAAATAATTGATGCTCTTTCGAACTCCTTGGGGTGTTGCTTTAAAATCTTCCCATACCTCTCTCCAATAGGTTTTGGATTTGATGTTTCCAATTTTTAAAGAGCTCTATCATTTGTTCAGAATCGCCTGCTGCTGGTCGCGATTTTCAGCTGCATCCGACCCATCGAAAGATTGGCTATTCCGATGAGTGGTAATATGTGGTCAAATCCATCTCGGGTTCTACCGAACCCGTACTGTGGTAATTATGGCATTGGATAGCGTGTATCCAGGCCTGATTTTAAGGAAGATAGTATACGAGATGCATGACATGACACTATCTATAGATCACTTATCCAAGAAAGATTCTTGGCATATGAAAAAATATTTGCAAAATATGGTAAGAAACAAAATCCAGTATTAAGAGCAACCAAAGAAGTAGAGCACTATTAAATCTTTATTGCCTACGACAAATCTGTGATGTACATTAGCAGGAACAAAGATAAAATCAGCGCGATTGACTGGCTTCATTTCATCTTCTATTTCTATATGTGCAGTACCCTCAATTATGAAATATACTTCGTCAAGTGAATGGGGCTCTTGGGTATCTTTCTCTCCTTTTCTAAGTCTAAGTATTCCCACATCTAACTTTTTGTTTTTAAAAACATTCAAGAAATATTCATTAGTGGTATCTAAATCAGCTATTACTTTCTCAAGGCTAATGAAAGAGCTATCTTCCTCCCCCATTGATTTTATTATGGAAGACACGATGTTTTAAGATTATACTTCTATATCGTTTTTGATTATGTCAAATAAGTTATGAGTATAGTTTACTTCTTCTTATATTTCACTATTGGAAGAAGTAAATGTCAACCAACAGGGAAAACATAGATGCGTGTGCCTCCGTATGACTTGAGAGTGGATTATAGAATCAGATGATAGTCGGCAGATGACAGGGTATCTTACAGCATCAGAAATAACGTAGGTCATTATAGAGTGTAGGTGCATAATAGTTAATAAAATCCGTCGCATGAGCATTATTATGCCAAAAAAATCCCTTTTTGGAATAAAAATAGAAAATAAAGCATGGAGGACAACAAAAAATCTTCTGACAGCAAAATCAGACATCAAAACACTAAGGACCGAAGAAGATAGGAATAGGGGACAGAGAAGATGGTGAATTTCTAAGATATGACAACAGCATCCGATAAAGCATCATCATTAAGAAAAAAAGCGATGTTACTAACGCTGATGATGATAATGGTTGCAGGCACTTTATTTGCAGCTCCGTCATTATCTATGGCTCAACAGCAGCAACAAACAACTACAGGAACAGCGACAGTAACATCACCACCACTAACTCCAGAAGAGCAGCAGCAGCAAGAAAGGCTCCAGGGGATAATGGCTGCCACAACTCAAAACTTACTGCAGGGACAGAAACAGATAGATGGACTCTTTTACACACCAAGATGGGCAAACCCTGTCTGGGTTGAACCTGACTCCTTATCCATCGCGTTTGCATACTGTCTACCTGGCGAGTTTGCAGAGTCTGGACAACACATCCTTGGAGGTTCTGACCTTGAAGTCTTGGAGTCCTATTTATTAGCGATAACTAATGACCTTACAGGATGGCTCATAGTAATAGAAAATGAAAATGAAAATGCTAGGCTTCCAGCTGTGGCAGGTGCAATCTGTTCGTCTGATGCAAATATGGCTGAAGTGCGTATTCTGAGCCCACAGGAACAGATAGTAATAAACAACATAATCAATCAATTCACAACTGTACGCAACAACATTACCCAAATCATCAACATCATAAACAATGTCACAAGACCGCCACCAACTAATAACACAGGAGGAGGAGGAAATACCACTGATCCTCTGACAGTTCAGGCCAATATTGCAGACATAGATCAAGATGCGACACCAGTAGTCCTTTTTGAGACATTAATAGATGGTGGCAGACCGCCTTACACTTGTGAATGGGATCTTGGAGATGGCACAACTGTTGATACATGTAACGCATCGCACATCTATCAAAATCCTGGAACATACACTGCTTCTGTTAATGTAACAGACTCAGTAGGTCAAACTGCATCTGACAGTACAGAAGAATTCGATATTACAAACACAGGCAATGCTACAGGAGAAACTACAATGCCGCCAGCAGGTAATGATACAGCAACTGTGACAATTGTAACACCCTCACCACCACCAGCAACTGATGACACAGGAGGAGAAGATACACCACCACCACCAGCTAATAACACAGGAGGACAATAGTCGTAATCGACCACGAGGGTTTGAACCCTCTTATTTTTTTAATAGAGTAATAAAGTGATTAATGAAATCTAATGATAAATTGAATCTTCTTTTTCTTGTGACAGACGAAAAGAGACAATCTTTTAGATAAGGTTGCATAGTGGTATTATCTGATCAATCTGTCCTGCATTCTATCGAAGAAGTAAATTCTACTGCTTCTCATATTTCAACATTGAAAGAAGCAAAATTTCAACAGACATAGAAAAATCGCAATGTGTAAAAGTCCTGAAACCATAACTAAAGTCTTAAGAAATTATGTTCTTAATTCCATTATGACTAATCACGTCCATTTCTAATATGTTGAAGAACCCTTCTATTTGTATAATGAAATACTGAAGAGAGTAGTAATAGTTGTAAAACGAGAATAAAGCGTATATCATTCAAAGTAACAAAATCAAGCATCTGCACATTGGAATGCTGATAGGATAGGACTTATAGGCTTGATTCCACTTCTCTCTGAAGTTGAATTATTCGCCTATAATCCGTTGTAACCTATCACAATTTTCTTTTTTTGTTTTGGATCAGGTAAGTAAGAGAGGATGGATAAAGTGCCCCAACCACCTTTACATGCATAGCATATTAGTACGGAATATGAAAATTTTAAAGCTAAGAGGTCCTATTTAGGACTAATAGCATCCATATAATAAACCGCTGTACTTGTAGGTTTCACCGAACCCGTGAATCACTCTTGGATAGACATTTATTTATTATTGATGCAAAAATATGAAACCCCAATAAGAAAAGTGGTGTGTGTGTGGCGCATGCTATAACGCCAGAGAGGACATTCTATTTATCATAGACCTGTTGGGATTTAATGTCTCGAGGGTCGCCTTGAAAATTGACAGCTGCGTCTTCGACATAAGTTACAATTTGCTGTTCGATTACTCTTTTTAGTTGAGGAGAGATATAGAGAGATATGACAACAACACTAATCATAACGGTGACAACAGCCCTAGTTCTATTGATACTACTCTCGTCAACCATAACATCTATGGCTCAACAACAACAAAGCAACAGCTCTAGTGATATTGCTATTACTATCGTAAACCACTCACTGATCGACGCAGGATCCGGTATCACCATCATCGTCGGAGAAGTAAGAAACGATTCACCTGAAAAAATAGGCTGGGTGCAGGTTAGCGCTGATTTGTACGATTCTGCGGGGAAACTCATCCATCTCGCTGAAGGTCCTGTACAGCTCGGCGAGCTGCGATCAGGAGAAAAGGGGCCCTTTGGGATTTATATCAACGACGCTGCCGTAACTGAGAGCATAGCAAGCTATACGCTGAGTGCAGGGCTAGACTCAGACTTCCTTCAAGATAAGCCGGCGGCATTGAAAGTTGTCGTAGATAAGCATGGTATGGTAGAGAGCCCCATAGGGTTACCGTTGTACCAGGTAACCGGCAATATTACAAATACTGGTAACCTTCCTGCTCAATCTGTTTTTGCGATAGCCACCTTCTATGATGCAACAGGGAATTTTGTTGATTTTGACGCTACAGTCACATCTCCTTCAACAATACCAGCTGGTCAATCTGCGGAGTTTACAATAGTCACGGTTGTTGGCGATTATGGGAATTGGACAGCAGAAATACAGAGAATAGCATCGGTGAATGCAACAGCAGAAAGTTCGGAATATCTGGCGATAATGGTTCCGTAGAAGAGGAAGAGAGAAAATCAGTAAAAGGTTACTGGTAAGGTAATAGGAGCCGTGACATCAACGTTAACATCCTCTGGTTACAGCGTGGGAAGTAACGATTATCCTATTGAGGATCAATTGTCAATGAGTTATAAATTGCCTTATCTCTAGGTTATACTTCCATTACCAGGACGTGCACGGATCCTCACCACCATGATTGTAGATTAATCTGAATTTTCAGATGCATCCCGCCGAAACCCGCGTAAGCATTGTTGTTTAGTTTATAGTGTAGTCTGCTTAGAGGTATCCTTTCTTTTCAGGTTGGACTCCCTTAACTTTCTCTGTAATTCCTCATTTTGGATTTTTAGATGAGCATTTCTGTCTTCACACTCTCCAAGTCTGTTTTCCGTCCCTATGAGTTTCTCCATCAAATCCTGTTTCTCCCTGACAAGTCCATGTATACGAGCAGCCTTAATCAAACTGACCGTATGCTGAATAATATAATCGGATTGTGGTATGCCTGTTGCAGAGTTACTCTTCTCTCTTTCATACGCATCTAATGCAGCCACCAATTTTTGAGCGAGTAAACCACCTTGGTAGGGAATCTCATTTGCTTTAGAATCTATGTAATACTCCTCCAATTGGTTTAGTTTCTTGAGAAAGTTTTCAACGGTACGATATCCATCTATATCCATCAAAGCTATCTATAACTTGAGATATTGATTTATTTTTTGCCCGTTACCTCATGTATATAGAGTATGTCTGGGAATATAATATATGATAACTTTTCTTATCTTTTTACCGTCAATATTAAGTATGAAAAAATCGGCGACTCAAATACGATATGGATGAGTACAATAACTCCTTTATTTTGAATCACACTTGCAATGGAATAAGCGAATTAGAAGCCATTTCAGCAGGCAGGACTTCACAATTTGATACGCCGACCTAACCGTTTCTTATTTTCTTTTTGTTGTCCTGACAGAATGACCCAGCAAGTCAGCCTCGAAGATGGCAGTATCAAGCCGTTGATATATACATACGCTATTCTTCCCAGTTGTATTATTGGGTCAATTCTGTCTCGGAATCTACCTAACCCGCATCAAAGTTGTCGATATCGCTCATCAAATCTAAATTACTATAAATTTATTTTCTTATCTCTTCTAATTGTTAGTGTGAAACAAAGCTAAAACATAAAACACATGTAATTTACATTTAGACTATAATTCTATGCCATCGTATGGATTACTTACCAATCCTTCAAATGAAATAACAAGTGAGATAGGCAAAATATACGAGCTAAATTTTGAATACGCTGAAATAGGCATTGAAGGGCCTGAAGGTAATCCCGACATAATCAATAAGAAGAAGGATGAAATAGTAAAGCTGCTTGAGAGATTCAAACATAAGCCTATTGGTCACACAGCTTATTGGATAGATTTGGCTTCAGATTATGACTATATCAGACACGCTTGGATCAATGAAGCAATAAGGGAAATCAGAATAGCAAGAGAACTAGGTATAGATCTAATAAATTTTCATGCTAATGTCAATGGCATGTTTTTTGGGGAAAAAAGGAAGGTAGTTTTAGATAATTTGATCAAAAGCCTTAGGGAAATTGCAAACCAAGCCAAGAGGTTCAATGTGGGTGTAATGCTGGAAAACACACCACTTTCAAACGGAATACACAATGTAGATGAATTCAAATACATTATTTATAATGTTCCGACATTATTTGTTCATCTCGACATTCCTCATGCTTTTACCTCAGGAGGAATGAAGTCGGTAATTGATTACATAAACACATTCAAAGACAAAATAATTCATATTCATTGGCATGACAATCACGGACAGAAAGATGAACATCTTCCTATAGGCGAAGGCTCCATAGATCATGAGAAAGCAATCAAAGCACTAAAAGAAATTGGTTATAACGGGACAATTACTTTAGAAGTTTTTACAAATAGTAACGATGCCAAATCCTCTGCGGATCAACTTAGGACCATCTGGTCTAAGCAGTGATGCTAACATCAGATATTGAATCTAGAAATATACCTATATAAATTAGATTAAATATTCAAAGAAGAGTTCATAGATCTATTATTGATTACACATTATATGCAATAAAAATATCTTGGGCAATGAATACTTATACCAAAATCCGTATCTCGGTAGATAATCTCCTAGCCACTTCTTATTCTTGCGGGTGCAATTATTTGGTCAAATCAATCCCGACTTCACCTGCACTGCTCCAATATGAGTAGTACTCGGCGGGTTACTTAAAAAATAGGTTATAGAGAGGAGTGAATATAACGGAATTGTCTGCAGGCTGGTTGGAACAGATAATCATTCTCATTACATCAGATGTCGTGACAACGAATATTTTATGCTCCTTCCCTGTAGCTTAGAGGCGCCATCTATCGGGGATAAGCATGTGTCAAGACAACCGAATAACTAACACCGGATTTCGACCCATTGTGTAAATTCATCAGCCCTTAATTCTATTTCCTTCCTAACAGTACGTCTCGAGCAAGATTGTATTCCTCTTCTCCTAGTAGCTCCAGATGAGCATGCTCTGTTCTGCCAAGACTTTGAAAATTGGGTCCTGATTCCGCACTAGAGACTGGTACCAGACCATCATCAGGTCCTGGAATTGTTGGATTACCGCCAACCTCCTTCGCCCAGTCTCCGGCAATAGTATAATATCTTGTATTTGGATTGCTTCCAACTTTGGTTGCATTTGCTTCGGGCAGGACATCCCAGACAGCGGGAGCACAAAGACTGGTTCTTTCAGCCATAGGTGTGCCATTGTTGGGAGTTCCAATCATTATTAGATTTGCTACCGATTGAGTACCGTTGGCAAGGTATACTCTTGCATCAATTCCTCCTTTGCTATGACCAACAATATTGACTTGACCAGAGGGGTCGCTTCTCAGTATTTCATCTATGCGCTTGCCTAACTCAACGGCATGTGCTAAAGCAGTTCCACATTTATCATCCGACTCCTGGAAAGTGATTGTATGATATTGAATGCCATCATTTGTTAGTAACTCTTCCCATTTCTTCCACATTGATGCGTCTTCACCTAGACCATGTACCAACAATACCGGTGAAGATGGATTTCCGCCTCCAATGCTTGCTTCAGGTGGACGATTAACTAATGAAGCAAAAGCGGCTACTCCAATAGCAATTGCTACAGCTGCTATTGCAATTACAATAATAAATTTCGTATTGACCAATTTTTATGTGCAGACTATAGGATGCATCATTTGATTTTATCGTTGCATGACCTTATTCTGATAGTTGGATTCATAACATTCAAGGTTGTTTGCACAATGTCTCACAGGCCTTACAATGCATTATACTCTTTTAAAGCGAATAAACAATAATCCGATTGTAAATGAACTAATTTGATAACTCGGTTAGGTAGATTGGCACATCGCCTATCTTTTAGTCGCATCTATTTCTCCCACCATAAGTTTAACTTAGGATTCATCTGAATGTCGACTGCATTTTACCTAACACATCATTCTATCCACTGCCGGGTGGGTGGAGTTTTCAGGTCAAATCTGTCTCGGATTCCCCAAACTGCATTGATATCGGTTTTTTCGGTGAATTCTTTCAAAAATAGGCGATACAGAAAAGTATTGAGTATAGAGATTATACGGTTGATTGCTGCTGTTGCCGACGATGAAAACCAGGTGAAGACGACTACGACCGCCACAATAGTCTTAACATTAGAATCTCCATCCATAACTGATCCTTGGATGCTTTTTCTTTATTTCCTAAAGGCTCGTGCCAATCCTAAATAGATTAAGAGACTGACCAAATTCCTTGATTTCTTAGGATACAGCGGCATAAAGGAAGACAAAGCCCGTGCATTTTCAGCACAAGCAAGAGAGGATCTCATATATGCACTCAACTCTGCTTTGAAATTCTTCCAAAGCAAACTTGAACAAATTGACAGAAGAGATTGCAATATGTACAGTCTGAAATCGTGTTAAGGGCATAAAGCATTTCTGCGACATGGCCGACCTGCAGATGACTTCAGCAAGATATCCAGGGTTTCTAATAGCAAAAAGGTTTGCAGATGATAAGAGTCCTACTCTGCATGTTTATATTTTGTAATGTTACTATCTGGACAGAATTGTTATCTTATCTTTCAAAAGTATTAAAAGGGACATTTCTTTTCCACGGTAATGAATATTAGAAATATCTTAGCTTTGGCGGGTTGGTCTATGCTGTCACTGAGCGCAATATCAACCATTGGGTTGAGCAGTAGTAACTCTGCGCAAGCTCAATCCCTACAGAGCAACCAGAATAGTAATACAACGGTATCAATGCTATCAGACAATGTTAGTATGGATGATGTCAAGCAACAGTTACATACAGAGCTAGACGACGCAATCGTTGCAGCTCAGAATAATGACACGTTTGGAGTCCTAATGGGCCTTGGAAAGATCACTGAAGGATTGGCTGCAATAAACACACCTGGCTATTTTCTATCCGACGGTCCACTGTCCAATAATAGCACAACACCTGCTAATACGACATCTGAGATAAGCACAATTGGCTTAAATTCATGAAGAACAATAACGACAACATCCAAGCGTCTCTCAATAAGCCCAAAGAATGATTAAGGTAAATAACAACAACCGCGAACAAGATTGGGTAGAAATAATGGAATTACCCAGCTTTGAAAAGAGTCTGTAAATTAGAAATAGAGACTTACAAAATGCTTCAAGGGATGAAGGTAAATTAAAAGACCTTTTAAAATTAAAAGAAAGACAAAATGAGTAAGCAACTCACATACAAGACACTCAGAGGTTAGTTACAGTTCTATCGCTCGAGGGTGATCTCTATCCATGGCACAAGTCAAACGTAGATAGGCAATCCAAACAATAATACTTTTCGCGTGATGTGCGAATAATCTTAGTTTGTGCGTTTGTTCTCCAGCAACTGTTACAGCGCAATACAAAGTCATTTGATGCTGGGTCCCATTCTTCCATACCGCTATCTGAGATACTATCTCGACGATCGTCATATTTAAAACGAAGCATTAGTTTGCAACTAATCTTATTCCAACTACTAATAAGGACATTCGGAAATCGAGATCATCTTGTTATAGGCGTAAGTTCTCATTTTGATTCAACTGAATTTTCTGCTGCATCCCACCAAACTCGCTAATCACACGGTTCGTATACCTTGGTGATTATAGGGTTAATAAGTAATGAATTAGCAATGCACCAAAGCGCTGGAAAATAACAATAACAATTGAAGTAATTACGGTTGCTACTAGAACAATAGTTACAAATGCTATGGAAGTGTTGTGGACGCTCAAGCCGGCGGCATCTGAGAAAGTAGGAGGCTTGAAGCCAACTGTGCTTATTCGATTAGATACAGTCCTTAGAAAGGTTGAATAAATGCCTAACAAGGTCAATCCTGACCTTCTGAAGGAGTTTTACCAGAATATGTAGACAATGGAACATTTCAAAACTATCAGAAAGGAAGCCCAAAGGGGATGATTCAACTTTGATTAGTAGCTGTGGACTCCTAGGCCTTGGAGTTTCAAATTCTTGAACTTCTAGTGGCTTATTTGGCTTAATAATTCTTGCAGATTCATGGCAACATAGCTAACTTGACACAGTGATTTCTTTTTGACTATAAGAAAGATTTCGGAGAAGAAATTAGAGTATAGTTATGCCTTAGTATCCAGTAAATTCTTCGACTTTGATCCTTCCCTCTGGAACCTGGAAATACTTTTGCAACAAATTTTCTTTTAGAGCGTTTATCATGGCAGGAGGTCCACAGATGTAGAATATCGCGTTGCTAATTTCCTCTTTGCTGACATGTCTTTCGATCATTGTTCTGTCTATTCTACCGCGTTCTCCATTCCAATTTCCTCTTTTTTCTGTCGCGCTGCTGGTGGTGTCTTTACTTCTCTGTTGCTCCTGCTCCTTGCCTTTTTCTTTTTCCTCTGTTATGGTATAAACGATTTTGAGATTCTGATTTTGAGCAACCCATCTATCAAATTCATCCTTGTACAGGATGTTTCGCTGGTTCCTATTGGAATCAAACATCGTAATTTTTAATGGCAGCTGCGTATCCGTCGCGTACTTTATCATACTTCTAAATGGAGTTACACCTATTCCACCCGACAGAAATACAGCAGGCTTTGAGTAGTCATCATGCAACACGAAATTGCCCTGTGCCTTTGAGACATTAACTTCAAGACCTTCCTGGATAGTAGATAGGTGCTGCTTGTAAGGTGAATCGCGTATTCTTGTACTTATGATCAGGATGTCTTCTGTAGGCGATGAAGCCAGCGAGAAATGTCTTACCGGTCCCTTGCTGTCATTATTAACATTATCAAGTGGAAAGAAAGCAAACTGTCCTGCTTTGTATTCTGGATACTCATTCTTTGCAAACATGAAGGTCATGATGTCTGTACCTTCAAGTTTTTCTTTCTTCGTCAAAGTCATGCCAGAATATGGACTAGATTGTTTCTTAGTTTCCTTAGTAGTATCTCTAGTTGTAATTGTAATTGTGGTGCTCTCTTCCTTTCCTATTGTTGTTTCCGGCGATCTTGGTTCGGGACTCACTGCGATATCGCCGCTGACTTCATCTACCTTAACGGGGTATGAGTGCAGGTCTGTCGCCCATACAGTCTGTTCTGAAACTTTTGCGTTCCGAACATCAAATAGAGCATAGTGCCACGGGCATTTCAGCTCGTATCCCTCCAGGGATCCATCCTCTAACGGTCCACCTTCATGCGAGCAGACTGCATCTATTGCATGGACGTTTCCTCGTACCATCGCCAGAACAATGGGCTTGCCTTCCACGACTATTCTTAGCAGGCTACCTTCTTTGAGATCCTTTACTTTAGCAACTTTTTGAAAATGTGACATTTCAAACAAACTGCTCCTGGAACTGCTTGACAATCCCCGATGTGAACTCATCTCCTATAGATATTGCATGCTTGTACAGTGCGTCAAATGTAGTCACATCGGTAGCATAATCGCCCGTTAGTCTGGCAACGGCTTCTGTTTTTGTTAGAGACAAGTGTTCATTCAACATGCTCAACATATCCTTCTTTGTCCAGTTTGGATTAGCCGCGCTCAGCAAAGTGGCGATCTCGTCGGCGTTAGCATACCACTTCTCTTCAATCTCTTCTAAAGCTGTACTATTTCCGGACTTAGCTGCTTGGAGCAGATCTACTGCAATAGTTATATGGTCTTTCAATTGCGAAGTCAACTGATTGCCAGCTTGGACTCCATAGAACGGCTTTATGGCGTTGCCAATGTCTTCTTGGTTCTTCAGTAGTCTTTCTGCTGCAAACGATGCATCAGGTTGATCTGCAGCGGCTGCAACTACGAATTGCCTTGTCCAAACTATGTGTTCCACCCAAAGATTATGAAGGGATATTCTCAGTTCGGTAATCTTTGTTTGATTCAGGTTATCATTACTAGCGCCAATAGAGGTCATACTCGAGCCTAGGTTGGAGTGTTCAGCTGAGATTAGGTAGTGCTGGTAATTTTTCTTTTCGTTAACTTCGTCAGCAGTCTTGACACGCTGGGCTGTAGAAGGGACTATCGCCAGGCTAACAAATGCTGTCGATAGCATAGCTATGCTAATGGCAACTGTAAGGACGTGCATTAGGTATTTCTGTTTATTCATTATTAGCAATGACTAAGACCCATTTATATACTTTAAGTATTTTATAGTATCTATAACGTCCTAAGCTCCTACATTGTATTCACTACATCGTATTGCCAGTTTAGATACAATATACAGTTATTAGTGTCTAAAGGGTTAAACTAATGATGGTTTCCATTGAAGAAGAAATAGGCACTGTAGGAGAGACAAAGGAAAGGATCCTACGGTTATTGCTAGGTGACACAAAGAGTGCTGGGCAAGTTGCAGAAAACCTAAAGATACAGAAAAGTGCTGCTAGGGTTCATCTGGAAACGTTACAATCATTGGGGGCCGTACGATCAAAGTTTAAGATTGAAAAAATGGGCAGGCCAAAGAAGGTATACGAGCTAACTGAAAAAGGCAGGGAGTTATTTCCAAGAAAGTATGATCTTTTTTTAAACCTTATATTAAATAAAATATCAGATAAAAAGGGAGAGACAGAGGCCAGAGAAATTATTGAATCAATAGCAGAAGACATTGCTTCTGCTATAAGAGCGAACATTGAGAAAAATAATCCTACTCATGAACTTGAACGGTCATTAAAGGTCATAAATGATGCGTCAAACCAACTCGGGTTTGCATCCTGTGTGGGAAGAGATGAAAAAGATAGCTCCTTCTATGTTCAAAGCAAGAACTGTATCCTACACAGGGTTGCATCAACCAATCAAGACATGATTTGTCATGGTCTTCACGACAAAATAATTTCAAAATCACTTGATGGTCACACAGACATCAGGATTGAATTGAACGAATGCATGGCACTTGGAAATGAATACTGCAGACACATCATCAGAAGCAGGGTGCAGAAATGAAGATAGAGTCTGAAAATACAATTGTACTAAGGTGCTGAAACATAACAAAATGATACAGAGGCAATGGATAAATAAGAGTTAGAAGACCCATGTTTTTTTATTTATCTTCATTTTATTTTTCCTTTTTTATTTGTAAAATCGAAGCAATTCCGACAGATTGTTCAGTATTAAATAATCAATTTTAGCATCAGGTTACCCTGCAGCTCAGGTTTTATGTCGCACAGATCGAGTACATGTAATCAGGTAGACATTAAAGTTCTATACAATTGCCATTAATGTAACAGTATGGCCGCAGCTTAAATGAATTAGGAAGATATCACATAAACCTGTTTATGGCCAACTATGAGATGATATTTTTCTTGTACCAAAAAAAAGAAAGAGGGGATGCGATTGCTAAACTTTTTCGATGTCAAAGAATCTTTAGTAGCTGCCAGAGACAGCATTTGGTACGTGATCGTGCCACCAAGAGAGAGTCAGCGTTCACCCTCAACTTGAAATGTCTCAGTGTTTGCCGTACCGAATTCAACTAAATATATCATGCATGTTTATCAAATGTTTATCTCTTTTTGAATAACAGTGCAGGTTGAGTTAATCAGCCTTCAACATTGCAGTAGCCGCAATCGCAAGATTCTTCGCCGTAAAGTTCGCACTTTGAAGTTTCTTGCATGACTATCGAAAGTGATTAAACATATCACTCCTAAATTAGTTGCTCAAGCTGGCTTGCAAAAACTAAGAAGCTATCATGATTTGTCAAAAGTAATTTGTATCGATGTGAGTATGAAAAGTATCCTAGCATCACTCATACTGTAGAATTGCAATTAGATATGACATAAAATTTTAAGTAATATAAGTACACGCTCCTTCTCGATAAACTTATTAAAAGTAAAGAATAATGATAATGAGGCCATTGCCACATGCTCATTCTTTATTGTGTATAGCAGGTCAGCTATCTCTATCGCCGTCATCATCCTCCTCCTTGCCTGTGCCTCCAGAACGGAAGCGACTGATTCCTTATTCTCGCTTTTATGAAAAGGTTGCGCTCTATCTCTCTCAAGGATATGCTGTAATCTATGTTGTAGAAAGCGACATCACAAAAGTGGTATTAAATCTGTCAAAGGCATGTTCAATAGAAATTGAAGAGTATATGGAGAAAGGCGCACTCACAATTATTGATGCCAATTCTTTTTACTCCCCATCCGAGACAAGGTTCGACTGGGAGATATTGGTGGCTCAATGGCAAAAAGTCGTATCATCTGTAGCAAAGAAAGGAAAGTTCAAACGAATTATGGTTATGGGTATGCCACATGCAGCGTTCTTTGATAGCAGGGAAAACCAGCAAAAGCTGATAGAATATGAAGAGCAGGTTGCTAAGCATTATGACGGCTCCATCCAAGTATTTTGTTGTTATACCAAGGAACTGGTTGATAAACTTCCCCTAGGCTATCTCCTCAGGCTTTTGGCTGCACATCAGGATAATGCAATTAGGAGCAACAGCGACAACCAAGGAAGCTTTGACACTAATAATCAAAATGTTCAGAAGATGATCGACCTTATTGAGGAAGGCCTGACTGAGGGAGTAGGAAAGGAGACTTGCGCGCTAGTATTCAAAACATTGAAGCTTATCTACAAGATAGATAGGGATAAGATAGTGTTTGATCCAGAGGCTTTTGAAGAGAAGATCAGGAGGATACTTGGAAAAGAGGCTGCGGATCCTATATTGAAAATGATTGCCGAGAAGATAAAGGCGGATATGGTAATACCGCAGTAGATGTATGCAGGAAAGGTCGTGATGGTAGTGGCTATCTTCTGCAATACCTTTTCAGAATCTGCATTATGCGCTCAACACCTAGCAACAGATTGCGGTCCTCCGTGTTCTTGTTTTGTGTTTTATCTTCCGAAACTAGTAGAAGCGTCTCAACTTCTTTATTAAGGGGTATAGTATACTGGTTGATTTTGCCATACTCTGCAAATGCATAGTTGATGCCTCCGAGTCTATCAAGAAATTCTTTTCTTGTTCCCATCCTTATTGCTGCACGAAAAATGGAAGCTTCAGCATCTTGTACTGACAAAAGTGGTTGTATACCTTCTTTATGTCCTGAAAACAAAATAGTGCCGTCCATTGTTATTACCGCAGCAGACCTTACGCCATCAAGATCTAGTATATCGTTACACAAATCACGATAGCTCATACGCAAGGCAGATGCATGCTATTCCAATAAGAGAATCATATTAGCGTTATTCTATCTATCGAAAAATTTTATTTTTATGATAATTTCAGGCTTTTAGTAAAAAAGCATCTTGTAATATTACAGTTTTTGCTTTGCACAAAGTATCCCGCAATATAAGCAACTTTAAAGCCAATTTACTTTAACCTTCGATTTGGAAGATATCGCCATACTCGATTCTCGATGAGCATGAGATAGTCGAGAGGAAAGGAAGCGTCTACAAAATAATCAAGTCAATTGAGAAACACGGGAAAACCTGCGCGATTAGCTTCAAATGATAGTAGAGAGCCTTGTCAAATTCTTTGATGTAAAATTTCCAAGGATTTGGCTAGTAGACAAAGAGAGAAGAGATCTGGTACTAAATTTCAGCACTGGCAAGTGCAGGAATACGCAAGGTGAATTCTCTAGTCTCAAGGAATTCCTTAAAGATAGGAGCCCTAGCAAGAATTGGCAAACCCGTTATCACAAACGATGTCCTTCACGATTCTCGAATTAGACACTCTGAGTGTGCGAAAAGGAAAAGTTGCGATCATTTGCAGGTTACCCGCTAACATATGAGAGTAAGATGATAGGAGTAATGGCAATGTTTAGCGAACAACAGCTCTTGCCTGCAGACTTTGAGCTTTTAGGCATCTTTTGCGATAATGTCTTTAAGGAATTACCAGTCGCCTTTGGTGCACAAGAATATCTAGCAATTAGATAGATACTACCTCTCGCTACTCTACATAATGGTTATGAACTAACTGGTCATAGAATCTAACTGACTTGACGTTGACAAATTCTAGCATACCATATCTTGATAACTCTCTACCAAACCCACTGTTTTTAATTCCCCCAAATGGAACTCGTGGATCTGATATCACAACGTTATTTACAGTCACAATACCAGATTCTAGTGATCTTGAGAGCCTTTCTGCTTTTTCTAGTTCTTGAGTCCATATACTTGCTCCAAGTCCAAATTTAGAATCATTCGCCAATTTGAGAGCTTCTAATTCATTTTCAACTATGCTTATGGGTGCTATAGGGCCAAATGTTTCTTCTTTCAAAACTAACATGTCGTGAGTGACTTTTTTAAGTAAAGTTGGTTTATAGAATGATCCTTTACTTTTTGCGCGCTCACCACCTGTCAATATTTGGCCCCCCTTCTGTACTGAATCCTGAACGACGCTTTCCATATTTTCGACACTTTTAGAATTTACAAGCGGTCCTATATCAGTCAGGTCAGAAAGCGGATCTCCTATGTTCAGTTTTTCCGTTTTCTGAATAAACTTTTCAATGAATTCGTTTGCTATTTTCTTAACTACAAAGAAGCGTTTTGTAGCAATACAACTCTGTCCGCAATTAATAAAGCGTCCTTTAACAGCACCTGTTGAGGCTTTTTCAATATCCGCATCTTCGCAAACAATGAAGGGATCGCTTCCACCTAATTCAAGAACCGTTTTCTTTAACATCGACGTTGCTCTTTGTGCTACTTTAGCACCCACAGGAACACTTCCAGTAAAAGTAATGGCATTTACGTTTTCTGAATCAATCAGCATTTCTGCTGCAGTGGAATCACCAATGACTGTTTGAAATACACCTGCGGGAACTCCTGCTTTATCAAAAGCCTTCTCTATTTCTATACCACACTGCATTGTTGCACTTGCAGGCTTCAGTACAATTGTATTTCCTGCCATTAAAGAAGGCGAAGCAAATCTCAGGCCTTGCCAGTAAGGAAAATTCCATGGCATTATACTGCCAATGACACCAAGAGGTTCAAATGCTATGAAACTTTTTCTTGCATCTGTGTTCACTATTTCATCTGTAAGAAAAACTCTTCCATTGTCTGCATAATATTCCATTACCCAAGCGCATTTTTCTACCTCGGCTCTTGCTTCTTTTATAACCTTCCCCATCTCATTTGTTATAACTTTTGCAAGTCTTTCCTTATCCTTTCTAAAGATATGTGCAACATGATATAGATGTTCAGCTCTCGTGCTAGCATCCTTTTTCCACTCTTGAAAAGTATTTTTGGCCTTTTTTGTTATCTCATCTATTTGCTCCTTACTCATAATTTCGTATTCATTGATTGCTTCCCCTGTCGCTGGGTTTGTAGTCCTTAAATTTTTATTCATAATTGTGGGACTCCTCACTAATAGAATTATCTATCTTTATCATGACTATCTCAAACTCCTGTATAGTGTCATGATTCAATCGATAGGACTTATTAACATTCAACCTATTTGAGAATAGATTAGGCGTCCTAGGTATCATCTGATTTTTGCTTGGGGATGTCTTTTTGTAAATACTACCACTATTGCAGAGCCAACAAAGTAGCTGTCCAGTAAAGCCATACATCACTAATATATCCAGACAATACCACAGGTGCAAGATACCTTATAGGGTGAATAGCAGCACTTGAGATAACTTTGAAATAGAAAATGTCTAGCCTCACCGCTTCACCTGGTGCTACCCATTATAGACCTCTTAGCCCTTTAGTATGCGCTGATGTGATGACCATTGCCCTTAAAAAGCTGTTACTGATAGCTCGGTAGCAAAAAATTAACGGAAGCGAATAAGAATAGTTTATTGCATTAGCACCAAGATCGGCCTCAGTTCCAATAATATATTTTACAATCTTGCTGAAAAATCTCCGATGGTCTGTGCTATTAGGTATAGAACCACAAGTTTTTGAGGTATGATCCCTGTAATGAAAATCCTAGATCAACAGCAGGATTGAAGTGAGCCCTTGAGATTTTAACGAACCATTTAACAGGTAAGGCAACATCTATCCCAGAAAATAGAACTACGGACCATAATTCAAATGTTCTAAAGAGTTTCATTTCCAACACCTTAGGAGCTGTTGCAAAGGGTACTGCGGTAAATGTTCAACGAACTTCAGCAACCAGTATTCTAGAATAAGAGGACCGCTATCCCGCTTTCTGGCGTAATGGTGGAAATGCTTCGCAGATTCGTGATAGGCCTTATATATCTCGGCCCTTATTGAACGTATAGATTGTTTCCCTACCAGAAATAGTGGATTCATGTAGTGCTTGTTCCCTATCAAGATCGAATCTCTCTTGTGCTTGTATCATCTGCAGAATGATTCTAAATCGAATATTTCCAAGTCGGAAACATACAGACATCTCTATCTGTTTCTAGCTCCAACAACCACGATCCTATCCGAATGGAGTTGAACGTTATGGCTCGCTATAAGTATCCAAGCCTCTGCATCATCTATAGCATATATACAACATCTGACACGCTGGTAGGATACGCATAAAGCAAAGGATCTCGAAGTTCCTTAGCAGTAAGATCTAATCTAATAGCCATTGAAAATATATTGATAACCTCTTCAGAATGAGGTCCTACTATGTGAGCACCTAGGATCCTATCAGTATCTTCTTCAATCAATACCTTGAAGCCTGAACAAGTCTCACCTACTCTTCTCGAAGAGGCCCATGCAACGGTATTTTCATATTTGATTCTGAATCTCAAACCAGCTTCTTTGGCTTCATTCTCCTGCATACCGACAGATGCAAGCGGTGGTGTAGTAAATACAACACTGGGCAAGCCCCTGTAATTGCACTTGAGGACATTTCCTTTGATTAAATTCGTGGCTACCAAGCTTCCTTCATAAGTTGCTACAGGAGTTAAGGGTGGGCCTCCACTAGCTGTAACGTCCCCTGCTGCATAGATAGATGGATTTGAGACACTCTGAAGATACTCATTTACCTTTATGCCTTGCATCACATGTTCTATACCAGCTGCTGCTAGATCTAATCCTTCGACATTTGGAACTCGACCAGCACCATGCACCACCATATCGCATTCAATTCGTGAGGTTGTCTTCTCTTTTTGGTTGTTGCTATTATTATTTGACATAGTAGAATCACTAGAATACTGTACAACACAGGAACCATCATCAGATGACTTGTCTACTTTTTCAACTGTTGATTGTAATTGAATATCAATTCCTATATCCCGACTTCTTTGTATTAACAAATTGACAAGGTCAGGGTCAAAGCGCTCCAAAGGTTGTTTACCACGATGCAATATCGTAACGTTAGCGCCTGCACGAGCAGCAATATGTGCAAATTCAAATGAGATATAGCCACCTCCAACAAACACAACTCTATTAGGTAAATTATCTTCTCCAAATTCTAAGAATTGATCGCTTGAGGTGATGTTCGCTGAACCAGGAATATTCAACTGCATAGGTCTTGCTCCTGTTGCTACTAGAATTTTCTTGCCGTCGAGAACAGTGTTTTTCTCATTATAATTGCTCTCTTTTCCTTGTACTCTGACTTGATTTGAGCTTACAAATCGAGCATGACCATGAAACGGGATCATTCCAGCTTTCTTGTAACCTTCCTCTCTGTGTTTTGGAAATGGCTCAGTAAAAGTTCTCTTGAAATGGATCAAGTCAGACCATTTAATATGAACTTTGTCATAGCCCAATACCCCTTTATTTTGATGCCTATGGGCAGAATCAACAACCTTGACTGCCTCAACAAGAACTTTTTTTGGATCACATCCACGCAGTGCACAAGTACCACCG
This sequence comes from Nitrososphaera sp., assembly GCA_036259955.1. Lineage (GTDB taxonomy): Archaea > Thermoproteota > Nitrososphaeria > Nitrososphaerales > Nitrososphaeraceae > Nitrososphaera. The sequence continues at coordinate 30,615 of DATAAU010000112.1, forward strand.
AAGGATGTAGAATCTATAATGGCTACTTTCCATCCTGCAGAACTGCATTTATGGGCTGTAGTAGATGCAGCGGTACCTGTTCCGATTACTATTAAGTCGAATACATGTTCTTCATTCATATCCATATGCCCTTCTTACTTCTTCTCAATCTAATGAATTGTGCATGAATAAAAACAAGATGCCAAGATTACCAGTGACAGGTCATTTGCTTCAGATTGGGTACTTACCGCTACCCAAAAGGGAGACTTTCCAGGTATTCCATCATCAGGAAAACGCTTTTCTATAAGAGGATGTAGCTTTGGAGAATTCGAGAACGGCAAGTTAAAGAGAAAAAGCGATTATTGGGACTATGCTTCTTTGGCAAAGCAGCTATCAACGGAAGAGTCAAAGCGGCAATCATGAATATATTTTAAAACTGAAGGTATGAGAGGGTGGGCTTATTAGGTCAAATCTATCAGCCATCCCACCGAACCCGCTCAGTATCCGTGTGTCCTTTTTTCGTAATTCTTTTTCAAAAATAGGAGATAGAAAAAGGGATGCACGGGCAACTATCCTGTCACTAAAAAAATTTAGGAGATTAAGCAGATCGAGGATCTCTGTTCTTATTGTAGAGCTTCTATGTTAACCACCGAATATTCCTTCAATTAATCCCCTACCAGTTGTTGTCCCTGAAGTGTTGTTACCATTCATGGTAGTGGCATTACCGGTTTGGTTTCCTGCAGCTGTTTGGTTTCCTGCAGCTGTCCCTGTAGCATTCCCAGCTGTTGTAGCATTGGTTCCTGTCATATTTTGTTGAGACATGGCTGTCCCACTACTGGTCAGAAGTATCAAACCTGGCATGAGCGCTGCTGCGAATAATATCCCTGCTATAGGCACCGCAGCTTTAGCATTGAATGTTCTATTGTTATTGTTGGTCTTATCCGATCCATTATTTGAAATCATTAATTCGAGTGAGAGAAAATGAAACTTAACTCTTTGCATAAGATAATAAACAATATTTGTAAACCGTCGTGGATCTGTGTAAAAGCGTCGTTAGCATCTCTTATTTGATTATTGATTGACGGTAGATGGGGGGTTTATTGTAGTGTTCACATTATACTTTTTCTTCTTATATTACTTTGTTATAATAATAAGTAACGAAACTATACAGGCAAAGATGGGCGAATACGCTTTATGTTATCTATCTTAGACTTATTTAGGTCAGAATTGTATGTCATATTTCCTCGTAGAGCTTAGATTATTATTTTTATTCTTCCAATTCCCATGCTATAATGCTAAGGTTACATAGTTCTTGGTCTGCGCCTTTGAACACTGCAGTATTATACCTTAGCAAACTTGCGGTCAAGATCTTCTTCTCTTCCTATTTTGATATTGCCACATCCATTTGAGGTAATTGTATCTTTTTCAAGCCCGTAATTGCGCCCACGATACCAGCAAGCGTGCTTGGTACAGCTGTCATGATAATGACCTGTGAGAAAGTAGCATACATACTCGGCAAAATGTCATTAATGAACGAATTAGGCTGATTTAGCAGTTCTGCAAAAGTCATTGGAAGCATTGGATAGTTAAAGACATAGAATGCAATGCCAATTAAAGCCCCTGAGATTACCATGCCAGTCCGCTGGGGCAATCTGTGTATCACAACATCTGCTCCAACAGTGACTGGAATAATTGCAAGTAACTGCCACGGAAGGAATGCCCCTAAAAATTGATATGCTGGAGCAATATTTGCAAACACATTCATGGTGATTACCACTGCTGCTACTGCGGTGGCTGCTCCCAGTCTGCCAATTGTTCTAGCTGAAATAAGAAATATCATTGAACTCATAAATGGAATCGCTATAGTCGCAGCTATTACAGCTGCCACGGGATCTGGATTGAAGTTAAAGTGCTCGCCATTAGATAGTGGAAGCACAAACATAAAGATGTACCAGATAGATGCGAACCATAGTGCAGCAAAAGCCGGTATCAGAGCAGTTCTGACTATTTTTTGATTTTTCTTTGATTGTACATATGGCAAGATTCTTGCAAGTCCAACTACGGCAGCAATAGCACTGATCAATATACCTGTTGCAAGAGCTAAGTGTGGTGGGCTCATTAGCCCGTCTACACCGAATACTGTATGCCACATGAAATCACCTGGTCCTGAAATCAATTGAATGGTTGCACCTATTATTAATAATTTGAAAGCAGTGTAAAATGACCTGCTGTGAATTTCTTTCCTAATTTTTAGAGAAGTAAGTATACTAATTATTGCTGCAAGTGTTGTCAGGCCAGCACCCGTATAGAGCATGGTATGAGACGGAGTGAAAAATGTCTCTGGCTCTCTTAGGATGTGTGATGTGATGTCCCAACTCGCGCCAGATATCTGAAGTATTCCACCCGCAGTGGCTATGAGCAGTGAAACTAGCAATAGATTCATGTTCAAAGCCAATGGTTTCAGTGTCACGAAAGTTAACACAACCCTGCCCTTAATAAATATGACTGACTAGTCAGTCATATTTATTAACCACGACCTTTACATAAATGGAAAGGTGTTCGGCCTCCTCTATGACGAACACAGCAAGTTCCAATGCCTTATTGGTTGCATTAATAATAGCTGCCACAGAAGTATGATCAAAATTACAAGTACAGGTCGAGACGTGTCCCTTCTGTAACGCCTCTTTCATAAAGCTTTTTCACATCCTCATATACAGTTCTTTGTTCTAATATCCTCATAATCAATTACAGGATGGCAAGCTCTAGATGGGATAAACAACGAGAAGACAAGAAAGTACCGCTGAGTACAAGTTTTAGTTGGCCATATAGAACGGATCTGAGAAAAAGATCATGCAGTCAGCAATGAAGAATTTCTCCAAAAAAAGGTTTGATAGAACAAGAATGGAAGGTATCGCTGCAGCAGCTGGTTTAGCTAAAGGTACGTTATAACTCTACTTCAAAGAACTCTATCATTTTGGGTTCCATATCAAAGGAATACCAAAAGTAGAGGATTAAGTCGATAGCCTATCCTATGGCTTCTGGTCGGTTTAGAGTTAAAGATTTTCTTTCTTCTCATAATGAGGGAACAGTCTTGACATCATGGCGTTAAAAAAAGAAATTAAAGCATCACTCAGATAATTAGTCCGCTTTCACAAGCAGCTCTATCGTCGCTCTATTAAAAGAAAGAAGTGAGTGTGGCAACGTTAAGTCAATCTGTCCCGGATTGCATCAAATATAATTTTGCGTTTGCCGCATTAGGTTTGGCCGGGTTTGGCCGAGTATCAGAACGTCAATTAAACAGCTTGTATAATAATCCAAAATAGGGCTCCTTACGAAGAAAAATATTCGTAGATCGAGAGATATGAAAAATGACGGCAATTCCTTATAAGAGATAACTTACAGCTGCTTTATGCTTTCAACATATGAGAACATTATCAAAAACAAGAATAACATTAACAGTAGCCGTAGTAGTAGTTGCATTCATGCTGGCCGCCAGTGCATCGATTATGTCTGCCCCGATACATGCTGAAAGCTCTATAAGAGTAACCCAAAGTACAGGAGATGGAACAAGCTCACTAAGAGTGACTCAAAGTGATGGAGAGGGATTAAAGGTAAAATGCGAGGGAGACCTAAATTGTGAAATAATAGGTGATGATACGGTAGTTGCAACTTCAGAGGATAATAATACTGCTAGCAGTGCAGCAGTTGCTACCATCCTTAATCAATCAAACACCATTCAGTCTAGCAGCGATTTTGATATAATAGACGACGAAAAAGATCTTGGTGCTATGATAGAAGGCACGGTTGATCGACTACTCGATGATATATCGGCGGAACTGATTAATTCCCTATCTCTATTTAGAGCCGCATACTGATTAGTTTTTTTCTTTCAGTACTTGAGAAATAAGAAGGAGGCAAGTTATAGTTACCTTCAAACATATGCTCATCAAACTCTCGATATACTAGCATTCTTGCGAGTCGAGTTACTCCGTCAAATCTATCTCAGATTTTACGCAGCGCTCTCCAGTGCTAGTAGTAAGCCCCTTACGAGACATACCTGCAAGATTTTTCTATCGGAACAGATTCCAAGAATTGCATGTCTACTATTGCAACAAGGCTTGGCTGGACCGGATGGCTTCTAGTCCTAGTATACCTTGGTGCCCTAACCGCAATTTCAGATTATATCGCTCACTGGCTTCTATTCTCTGAAGAATTGTTATTCTATGAGGTATTTATCACAGTCATCATTTCTACTGTTGTTCTCTATGTCCTTACCCTAGTATATAGCACTCTCAGAGACAAAAACTCAACTTCAAAATGGTGGGCCATAGGCTTGAAGATATTGTCTGTTATTTTTGGAGTTATCGGATTTGTTTACTTGAGTATTGGATTTATCTCATACCTTTCAATTGGTGATTTCCGAAGCGATCCTGGCCTGAGGAATCTCGATTCTGAGTTGCAAAATTCTGTGATTCAGAATTCTTACCTTTTTGGCACCCTACTGACGGTTTCAGGTGCAATTGCATTTGTTGCAACTGCAGGATTGTCTATCCGCCGCAAGTTTGGTTGGTATGCCGCAGTTTCACTAGTGCTTATTCAGATAGTTGCTGTTACAGGTTTGCTAGACAAAGAAAGAGTGACGCAATTTATTCTGCTTCCCGAATTAACAGAACAAATGACTTTAGAACAAATGCAGGAAATTGAAACAGTCTTTGTTCCACTGATCACGAACAGTGTGTTTGCAATGCTGGTGGCCAATATTGTTACTGTTACATTCTTGACATTACCTTCAGTATTGAGCATTTTCAACATCCGTCCTGATATTCTCTCTTCTCGAATAGGTAGATCCCCATAAGGGAGGCAACTCACAATGAGAAGGCAGATGAAACTCGGGTCAATATCTCTTTAATTCAAAAACGAGCGGCAGGAGAGAAAAAATAAAACCCAGACTCATTACTGAAGGGAAATAAGACAGGATAGAAATAACAAAATATTTTATAGTTATAGGAACTTTCTTTTTTTGTCCCAAGGTGCTACCTGGTAATCTGCATGAATTCAAAATCCGCACATAATTCATAAAATTAAGATTTATTTTCTCTTTGTCATCTTAGATTCATCTGAACTTTCAGCCGCATTCCACCACTAACCACCATCGAAATTGTTTTTGAATTGATATTTCTTTTGAAGAATGCGTTCAAAAAGTACGGCTTGTTGCACCTAAATTTTCTAGTCATGTCGCACCTTCACTTGAGTATTCTTGTTTTGAGTTTCGAAGTAGTCGAGATAACCCGTAGGAGATGATGCAAAACAATAGTTATAATAATAAGTTATCCAACAACGTACCCCCTAAGTAAAGATTTTATCAATGCATATACACTGAAGGTATTATCGTGATTTGACAACCGCGAAACAAGTTTTAGTCTTAGGAGCAGGATTTGGAGGATTAGCATCGGCCAACTTATTGCGAAAAAGCCTTTCACGCGAAGAATGTCAAATTACAGTCATTGACAAAAACCAGTATTTTATAATGGGGCTTGTAAATTTATGGATACTTAGTGGAAGCAGAAGATTAGAGGACTCTCAAGCCCCTTTGAACAGGTTAGAAAATAGAGGAATCAGATTTTTGAATGACGAGATTACAGGAATTTATCCATCTGAAAATAGCATTACTACCACAACCAAGCAAAGTAAATTCGAATATGATTATCTGATAGTATCTTTGGGTGCAGAACTAGCGCCAAAAGTAATCGATGGGTTTGAAGATAATGGAAGT
>DATAAU010000113.1:0-10696 GCA_036259955.1 Nitrososphaera sp.
TCTACATCACGGATCATTTTTTGATATTGATAATACCCCTCAACGTGATCCTTGCCACTATTGTATCCTTGCTTGTAGGCTTTAATGTCGCACTAAGCATCTATGCATTTAGAATGAAAAAGTTGCTTCAGACAAAGACATCCCTTGCCGCAGGAATTGGAGCCACAAGTGGCTTATTTGTAGGGTGCCCCACGTGCGCTGGCAGTCTAATTTCAGCACTGCTTGGAATTGGTGTCGCTGGAGCCGGAGGGACAAGCGCAAGCGCGCTTGCTCCATTTCAGACGCTCTTTATAGCGGCCAGTATCCCTGCATTAGTCATCGCACCATTCTTGACTGCGCGAAGTATCAGGTCGGCTTCAAGCTGCAACATCAGGTGATTCTATTCTGTGATCGCCACAAGCTCAGATCGGGTCGTCTTTTTCAAAAGACTATCTAGGTACATTTGTATGTGGGGTTCTGCTATCCATATCTTACCATCACCGAAAAGATAGCCGTACCTCTGTGAGCTTCCTATTTTCTCACGCATTTTAAGTTCCTCTAAGTAATCAGCAGGGATTGTTGATTCGTCAAATCCGTGTTTCCTTGCTATATCGTCTAACATCCCATGCATACCTGAGCCATGCTGTGCCGCTTCCTTAATCCGGTAGGCAATATCGTGCGGTATCCCAAGGCGCTCTGCAAGCTTTCTATGTACGTGCTTGCCAAAACCATCACTTCCTCCCTTAACATTGAGTCGCAAGCTGGTTGCCAGTGCAACTTTTATCACTTCAGAGTCTAGAAACGGTTCTCTCAGCTCGATGCTGTGCGCCATTGTTATCTTGTCTTCACGCTCAAGTGTTTCTTTGTAGAGCAATAGCAGATCCTCTATCATGTGCCTGCGAAGCATTTTGTAGCCTTCCTTCTCTACGACCTTGGCATACCACGAATAGCCTCCAAATAACTCATCTGCTCCTTGTCCTGTAAGCATCACCTTTATCCCATCTTCATGGGCTAACTTGACTGCACAGTATACTGGCAGGGCCACTTCAACCTGTCCTGCATTGCTATCCTCGATGACATTCATGACTTCAGGTATCAACCTCTCTACTCCCTCTTGATCAAGCTCACAAACCTTCAACTTGAGTCCAAGTTTATCAGCTATTTGGCGCGCATTGATAATATCGCTAGACCCCGTTACGCCACCAGTATAGCATATAACTTCAGGCACCATCTTGGAAGCAAGATATGCAACAAGCACGCTATCTATGCCACCAGAAAATATTATTCCTATCCTCTGAAAGTCTTGAACGCGTTTTTCCATTGCCTCAAGTAATGCCTTTCTATATGCTTCGACTGCAGTTGTCATTGTTCTATGCACTATTCTGACCTTTTGAGGAATTGGGTCAGCAACCTGGAACCTCTGAAGCCGGCCTTCCTGCGAAATAATGATTGCACTGCCTGGTAGTATACCTCTAGTCGGCTCTTTTATCCCGATCCTCCATAAAGCTTTGCGTTCAGACGCAAAAGCTACGAACCTGTCTGTATCAGCATAGTATAGTTGTCTGACACCGATCCTGTCTCTTACAAGGACCGTCTCGCCAGTCTTCTTATCCTGAATTGCAAGCGCATAGACACCGTCAAGCTCTGCGACTGTTTTCTTTATCGCTCCAAGCAGACTGTTTTTACGCAAGTGATCCTCAATAAGATGTACAATTACTTCACAATCAGTTATTGTAGCAAACTTGTGACGTTTTGCAAGCCTCTCTCTAATTTCTTTGTAGTTATATATCTCCCCATTGTGTTCCAGGATAATGCGGCCATCACAGCTGCTAAATGGCTGCGCACCGCAGGTCCCTCCAACTATCGCAAGTCGTGTGTGTCCAAGTGCACTTTTCCCACTCACCTTCTGAAAGTCAAGTTTCATCGCTGAGATTGAATTGGACTTGACGATATGATCGTCAGCTATCAAGCCTGCCCCATCGGGGCCACGGTTTACCATACAGTGGAGCATTGAGCCCACAAGGGGCACAACGTTCTCACCTTTCTTGCTCAAAATTCCAGCTATTCCACACATATCTATACACCTAACTAAATTTTAAAAGCCAAGTTCCTATCGTTACCAAAGCAGGAAGCTCGACTTCAATCACTATAGTATAGGGACTAATGGCTTAAAAAGCTTTATTGACAAAATTCTAATACTTTGAGAAGATCTGGCTCAATTACTACATTCTTGCTTGCCCTTTTTATTTCCTCATCTTTCGGCATGAATGCAATGCCTACCCCTGCGCGTTGTATCATGCAAATGTCAGACTTTGTATCGCCAACCGCTAGTGTATTCCCGATCGATACACCAAACTGATGAGCACCCTTTTCTAAGTGATATCGCTTGCAGACGGAAATTTTACAAAAGCAATTGATTCTATCCCAACCCAAGGGCATGTCGACCTTGCCCGTAATTTTGCCGTTCAATATATCGAGGTCGTTTGCCATTACAAAGTCTAAGTTCAATCTATTGGCTACAAAGCCTGCAGCTATAGTATAGCTATCACTGATTATGCCAATTTTGTAGTCTCTTTCTTTCAGTGCAGCTATTGTACGCTCAGAATTTCTTGTGAACGGTATTGATTCGATAGCGGACTCTAGGTCTTTTGTTGTAAGACCTGCAAATAGTGCTGCTATTGCCTTTGTCTGCTCATGCCCAGCAATTTGAGGTGTAGACTGTATAGATCTTACTTTCTCTGATAGGTCAAATCTGTTCGCAAGGGCAAAAACTAGCCTTCCCTGGATAAGAGTACCATCCATGTCAAACGCTGCAAGGTTTGACGGTGATGTCATCACTGGGCGAATGTGCTAGCCTTGCTTAGAACTTTTGCAAATCGCCGCACGTCCACATCCTTGAATGGTTCTATCTTATGTGGTACTGGCGGCTCCTGGTTTTCTTCTAGCATGTTTTTGCTACGAAGGACCTCCAATATCTTTTCACGAACCTTTGGTGGACAGATTTTGCTGTGATATAGCGATCCTAACGATCCGACCACCATTTCTTTCAAATGATCCTCGCCCTTATCTTCATGGAAATGAGGATTGCGTGTTTCAACCTGCATTATTTCAACTCCTTTGTCCATTGCGTCCTGGTTAACAGTAGGGATAATACCACCAAATTCCTCAAGTATGTTTACTATTTCATACGGCTCGATGGCGTAGCCTGACGAATAGGTGAGCAGCTCAGCTAGCTTGAGTGACATGCAGTGCTCACCGGAGTTGCCCGTACGCATTACTTCTGTCTCAAAGCCAGTGTAGTAGGATATCAGTGAATTCAGATGCTGATTTGTTGTCTCCGAAACTCTTCCCCACTTACTAAAGTAAAGCCCAGTTTCAGATATTTTTGGCTTGTAAATCCAAGATATTCTCACCATAGTATAAGGGGTCTGCGACATTGCGATGCCAGATGCAAATATCTTTACGTACTCGTTGACGGCGCCAGGTACATAATTATCTGCATCAATAAATCCCACATACTCTTTGCCCGCCATCTTGGCAAGTAACATACCTATTACCATACCCTCTGCCTTACCAGTTCGTACAGTGCCGTCAGGGGCAAGAAGGCTATCATAACCTACATCTTTGAGCACTTCTGAGAGGACGGGATCACGCTGGTGCAAAATGAATGCATTTCGCCCTACGAACCTGTTGAATTGCTGAAGCGCCTCCTTTTCAAGTTTGTATCTATCGACCGGTTGCCTAGGGCTGTTCGATATAATGATTGTTAGGCAATCATGTGGTATTCCGCTCAGCACTCCTTCAAGTAAGCGCAATCGCTCTCCCTTAGTAGGGATGACGACAGCCATGCGCCTCTCTATATCTACGATTTGGTTGTTCCCTATATTTACGATAGATTCAGAAACAGGCCTCCCGTCATCGAAGCCCGAATCTAGCTCGTATACGCGTTGCACGCCGTGTAGGCTGGTCGCTCCAAACCTTTCAGTGTATCTTGGCAGGTCGAGCTTCATTCTTTTAGCACTAAGTTACACACAATAATCGCTTATAGCAATTTTCGCTATTTACTAGGAAAATCTAGGTTATACGATAAATACTTTGGAGTTTAGGAATATCATAATATAGGATCATTAACTAACGTCAAAAATCAAAACAAAGTCCAGTTTAGATGGAAATAGGAGTTTCAATTAGTAATCTCAGCTGAAGATGTTAAGGCATTAGGTTATTCAATAACTGTTTATAATATCTCTTGATCATTCATGTTATGCAGGACAGGAATTATCAAAGAAAAAAACATGTAGTAGAGAAATTCATCAAGAAATCTGGCAAGGTTGACCATTCCGTCATACTAAACAACGTTGATGTCGATTATGATACTCTGATGAGGGTGCTCTCGGATCTGCGAAACGAAGGACGGATTAAATGACTTTAATTGAATACTGTATCACATAATAACTGACATGAAGGTGCCTTTGAGATGAGCTCAGAATGTGGTTTTCTAGGGAGTACGCTTCATGAAAGTAAGAAAGAGCCATGACATCAACCAGGGTTGGAGAGGCATATGAGTGGTTGACTTGAAAACTATTACAACTATAAACAGTTTGCAAAGACGATCCCGATTTTTGGTAATTAATCAATGTGAATATGATCCTCAACCGTCACATACTAAGAGTTACTGACAGTCTCTTAGAATATACATGACCCGATTATTTCAGGAACAGTAAAAACACGGGTACAGCAAGATGAGTTATGTTCTTTTCTATAGAACAGTACTATCCTGCGATCATAAAATAGATCCAGGGGAAATATTATACCATGTCAAGACGTTTAACCAAGAACACAGTCATTGTTTGTTACTTGAAACAAAAGTGATCCAGAACTTGTTATCTCGGCAATAGATGACACTACCGTGTGTTTGAATACTATAATCTAGTCTAAGAATTTTGTACTGAAACTGGTAAATAGGTTTTGGTAGAGACTTATACACAACATGGTTAGTGAAGGAGAGGAAAAATCAACTACCACATCAGCGTCAGATACAGAAATGGACGACGATAAAACTACAGCAAAGTATACTACAAGGCATGGAAGCCATCTAACAAAAACGAGCGAGGGAGTTGCTGAATCTGAAGATGTTGAAGGTACAAAATCTTAAAACCTAACAAATAATTTTTTTGTCATTTATCTTACATCGCTTAGCCGTAAAACGGGCTTTGATGCAATCTGATGTATGGAATTATATTTATTATCCGTTGTATTCATGAGCGCATACATGGTGTCCCGTATTGCTCCTTTTTCCTCCAAGGCAGGAACTTTCATCTGCTACTTATCGACATTTTAGTATCGCAAAGTGATTCAGCCTGGTTTGTATAATAAGCAGATGATATATTTTCGGTGTTGCATTTGTTAAAAATAAGCAAACCTCATATGTTTATCGTATCAGTTCTTTTCTATCGCTTAAATAGATCATATGGAACAATTATTATTGATTACAATACTTCTTCCCTACCATAACGATTGACTTTCTGATATTTGCAACACCAAATGCTTTAGGTCAACAGATCATGTCTGACAGTATTGATAAAGGCAGTGGCCGTTTTGTGTGGGGGTACAACAAGTGATTACAATTCAACAGATTACAATATTATCCCAGTTAGCACCAGCGCTAATGACAGTATAGCCATGTCTCTTTCTAAAATGAACAGACTATTCCACAGCTCTCAATTGCTAATGTAATCAATTCAACTTATATTGTTTCCAAGGAGGTCAATGAGAACGAATCAGAGAGGAGGATAAGTAGAACAATAAGAGATAGAATAAAAGACATCCTACACACCATTGTCATGAATAACGCGACAATAATCTCCACTGCGACAATAACAAATGGCTTTGTGAATGGATCCACTACTATTAATAATCACACAAGACTCCTCGAGGTTATTCCAGACCAAGTGGAGGTTGCATTGGCAGTGACTAGGACCATTTCGGAACCAACAAACTCCGTGGTAGTGCTTCACACGGAGATTGACGCGGAGTGCAGTGCCAATAACACGACTCTTTCAGAGTGTATATGAATATCAAAATCCGCTAAAGCCTTTTCCAAAAGGCTTCAAAGTATGATACAACTATCCCAAGAATAGATATTCAAAAGCTAGCGGAGTATTGTATAAAGGCGGTATTCTAAGATATGTCGACGATTTTGAATTCAACTGACTTAAATGTAATACATACTCACTACACAAAGAATTCTAACATATAAAGAACAATTTCCAGTCACAAATCATCAACCTCTGGCTCATAGTGCTCTCCTTCGCCTTCTATAGCTTGACAAGGAGTATCATCTATCTTTATAACCTATTGCAAAGAGGGAGACTATCGGTGGCTCAGAACGTAATTATTTTTCTCTTCAGAAGTATAATGTTTCTTCAAGGAAAGATATGGGTACTCTTTCCAAAAGTCGACCGCAGTAATTCTTCTTTCCTTGAGGGCCATTATCTGTTACAGATCCTGCCAAGGGCAGACGAGAACTTTTGAAAGGTTTAAAGTCCTCTGTTCGGACAGGTAATATTTTTTACTCTTTGTCTATGAACTCGTCAGGTGAAGGCGGCTCAGGATTAAGTCCTTTCCTCTTTCTTACGTCTGCAACAAGCGATCTAAATATCGAGTTTGGAACCGCCTGCCATGACTTAAAGAATGTAGTCCACATAGCCTTGCCTGCAGTCGCGCCTCTCATCTTTTCTGACAGATCAAATGTCTCAGATGCAGGTATTTCGCCCTGCATGATTGCAATGATACCCTTCTGTTCGACATTCAGTAACTTCCCTCTCTTGCTGGAGAGTACGCTTGATACTTGGCCTATCAGGTCCTGAGGACATTTGATTTCTATACCAAGTATTGGCTCTAGCAGCACAGGGTCAGCAATCAACATTGAACCAAGCATCGACCTCCTTGTGGCGGGCATTAGCTGAGCAAGACCCCTGTGAGCTGGGTCTTCGTGTGGAACGAAGTGATGCAGAACAAACTTGACTCCCCTTACTGATTCATGTGCAATAGGCCCGTTTCGTATGACATCATCAAACCCTGATCTTATAGAATCCATGGACTCGTGTAGGAACTGAACACCCTTTGTCTCGTCTATCAGCATGTTGCCGCTAATGTCGATTGCTGCAACACTCCTTGCTTCATCGGCATCCCATCCCTTCTCTCGCAATATCCTAGCCATCTCCTTTTTGTCCATGTCTTCCTTGAGCTTACCAGTCCTTATCATGTCAAGAATGTCGTCTGGCAGCGCCTCAACCCGCATGAATATCTTGTTGTGTTTGTTGGGAGACTTGCTCATTATTGGGCCTGCCTTTGCCCTTATTGTCTCACGGTAGTTGATCAGGGGCTGGGTCGTAACGATGTCAAGGCCTGCCTCCTGCAAAAGTGAAGTAGCAATTTCTAGGTGAAGCACACCCATACCAGCCATCAGAGTTTCACCAGTCTCTTCGTTTATTTTTACTATAAGGTTAGGGTCTTCTACTGTCACCCTGCGAAGAGCCTCAACTAACTTGGGGAGATCCTTTGGGTGCTTTGGCTCCACTGCAATAGTGACTACAGGCTCTGAGACGTATTTGATGGATTCAAATGCAACTTGTCCCTTTACAGTCGAAAGGGTTTCACCTGCCACTGCGTAGTCGAGCCCAAGCAGCGCTGGAATGTTGCCTGCAGGCAGAAAGCCCACTATCTCTCGAGTGTTTCCCATGTAAATATTGACTGACTGAACCCTACCGGGCCTCTTTGCGTCTACAAGATAGACTTCGTCACCATCCTTGATAGTGCCAGAGTAAAGCCTTCCAGTAGCAACCCTACCGGCTTGAGGATCAACATTAATCGTCGTCACCATCATGAGTGCAGGTCCCTTCTCATTACACTCTACCAGAGCCTTGCCAATGTCAGAGTTCAATTCACCGGGCCAAATCTTGGGTATTCTGTATCTTTGCGCAACATGAGGCGGTGGATGGTGCTCCACAACCATTCCGAGTACAGCGTCTGACAGTGGTGCTCTTTCTGCAAGTGCTTTGATAGCGCTAGAATCGTTGCTTGTGTAAGCGTCATAAACATCCTTGAACTTGATGCCCTTCTTTTGGGCCATCTTAAAGTTAAATCCCCATCTATCCTTGGCTGATCCGAAGGCTACGCTATTGCCCTGAATACTTACCTTCCACTTTTCCTTGATTTCCGGCTCGGCGTAAATGTCAACAAGTTGGTTAAAGTGGTTAATGATATTCATCAACCACCTCTGCATCTCTTCAGGATTCAGCTTCAATTCCTTGACAAGCCTGTCTATCTTGTTAATGTAAAGTACAGGCCGTACACGCTCTTCTAGAGCCTGCCTTGTGACAGTCTCTGTCTGGGTCATTATGCCTTCTACAGAGTCAGAAACAACGACCACTCCATCAATCGCACGAAGCGCACGGGTTACCCTGCCGGTAAAGTCGATGTGACCTGGAGTGTCTATCATATTAATGACGTATTCTTTGCCCTCCATTTCGTAGAAAAGCGTGACGTTTGCTCCTCTAATTGTCATTTGGCGATTCTGCTCAAGCTTCATGGAGTCGAGCGCCAGAGCCTGACCTGCCACAGATGGAGAAATGATGCCCGATGCTGCCAGCAGGCTATCACTCATAGTTGTCTTACCGTGGTCAACGTGGGCAATGACGCCAAAGTTGCGTATCTGATCTTTATTACCAATTATTCTCAAAATATCTTGAGTTGACTTGAACTTTGGCATATGATCAAGCGAAAAAAGTTTGGCGCAGGATTATTAAATGTTGTTCCAGCCAAAGATAGGCGATTTCAGGGTTTAATAGTGACAGAAGAGAGCACAAAAACGACAAATGGATATAACCCTTGGCCACACGCCTGATGCAGATGACGCTTTCATGTTCTATGCCCTCGCCTCAGGTAAGATTCCCTCCATATTTGCAATCAAGCATATCATAGAGGATATCGAAACTCTGAACGGACGCGCGCTGAAACACGAATTAGACGTAACAGCGGTATCAGCTCACGCATATGCCTACCTGAAGGATTACGTTATACTAAAGAGTGGCGGCAGCTTTGGGCTCAACTACGGTCCAATCGTGATAACCAGAAAGGAAAACAGGATGTCTCCAATTCAATTGCAAAATGCAACAATAGCAATTCCAGGCAAACTCACTTCCGCCAACCTGCTCTTGAAACTAGCTATTGGCGAATTCAAAGAAAAAGTGGTACCATTTGAGACAGTACCAAATGCCGTTGCAAGAGGAGATGCAGATGCAGGGCTTGTCATACACGAAGCTCAAATAACATATGACAGAACGAAGTTTGCTAGCACCCTCGACCTTGGCCATTGGTGGTCTGATAATACTGGCAACCTGCCTGTTCCCCTTGGGATTAATGTTGCAAGCACCCGCAGTATGAGCATAGAACAAATAAAGGAATTCAGCAAGCTGTTTACAAAATCCGTCAAGTTCGGCCTTGACAGCATTGACGCTGCACTTGAATATGCAATGAGGTTTGGCAGAGGACAGCCAAAAGAAACAATAAAAAAGTTTGTCAAGATGTATGTTAACAACCTAACCTTAGATATGGGACATGAAGGCAAGAGAGCACTCGAGAAAATGTTTGAAATGGCACAGGCTCAAAAATTACTAAATTCAGATATCCAAGTTGAGGTTGTGTGATTTCTGTCTCTGCAACAGAAACTCTAAGCAGACTTGTTTGCGCTGAGATATTGTTGCCGCTGTCACATTATCTTGTTCCTTTTGTTAGCGAGTCATTGAAAATATCTTGCTATTTGTTTTTGTGTCTTTGTATGAAGGTGCACTGCACCCATTTCAAGAATAAGAGTGAAAGATGGGACAGACAGGATCTAGGAATGGTATATGGACTTTAAAGCCATGTTGTGCATGATATAGATATGATTAGAAAAGCCATTCTAATATGGATTATCTCAAGAGTTTTTAGATCCATCATGAAGAGAGCATTCAATTCAAGGAGAAGAAGATATCAATAACTTTATTTTTTTATTAAAAATAGTATATTTACTATCTCCCAAAAACAATTTTAATATCCTGGTTTGAAGAATTCAATAGGTCTTCTATATATGTCCAACCAGCGCTTGCCTAACGAAGATGATGTTCATCGGGTTAGTGATGGAGAGGAGCTAGTTGGTCCCCACACGGCCCATGAAAAGCAAGAAGAAGAGCCCCCTACCACTACCTTACCAGCGAACGCGGAAGAAGAAAATGCATCAGGTGTAGTGGCATTAAGTAACGAAGGAAATGAAGAAAAATCGTCCTCGTCATCTTCTAATGTAGGCCAAGAAAAAGAAGAAGCTGTTGCACAGCAGGATAAACGAAATGACGAAGAACAAATTATACCAATAGAGGCGGCCAAACAAGAACAACAGCAACAAGTAATGCCCACAATGTCCACTGAGCAGGTACTGTTATTGCAAGTACTTAGGCGAGCTAAACGTCAACAAGATCTAGTCATAGAAGTACAAAAGAATTTGAAGTCATTAGCGAATATCCAAAAAGGTATAGAAAAAACTACAGCGCAAGTGAAGCAGCTACAATCGACAGTTAAAGATTCTCAAAAACACATTATACATATACAGCGTCAAATCTCAGCAGTAGAGCGAACACAGGAAAAAGAATTTGCAAAGTTGAGAACACAGAAACGAGGAAGA
>DATAAU010000114.1:0-6991 GCA_036259955.1 Nitrososphaera sp.
CTGATATCTTCAATGTAAAGCGACAATTCTGGAATTTCTCTCGCAAGCTTGAGTCTCCGAAGTGCTCTGTCTGCATTTGCTGGGCCAGTTCCAGTACCCGTTGTGCCCACTTTGCTCTTTAGGTGGTCCTCTTGTATGTCCTGGTCAATATGAATTTGCTCAATAATGCCGCATTGACTGTCAAGAAATGTCCTATCATCTGCATGAAACTTCTTTATCTCATCTAGCAAAACTTGTGGGTTGACAAGCACTCCTGGACCGATTAAAAGCCTAGTTGTTGGATTGAGCACCGCGCTTGGTAACATGCGCACTTTGTATTCATTCCCCTCAAAAGTAAAAGTGTGACCTGCATTTGGACCCACGCCTCCGCGTACAGCAATCGCAGGGTTATCCTTCTTAGCCAAGTAGGCTATGATCTTGCCCTTCCCTTCATCTCCATAGAATCCGCCGACTGTCACAAGGCATGACATAAGGTTCTCTCTTCCTAGTGTAGCTATTTAATTCATCCTTAAAATGAGATAAATTGCTCGATCTTGCAACTTGGTCATGAATAATATATCTAGCAACATCATCCAAATACTTGCAGACCTCCCGGATTTTTTACGAAAACAAATGCTGCAAAATCGTCTCAAAGAATTCTATGAGATGCGCGATGAAGAAAAGAGCGAACTGATAAACATGGTATTGGCAGCAGCACCTGCTATTGATCCAAATAAATTGTCAGTTCTTTTCAAGACTTGGCTTGAATTATTATCTGAATTTGATTCGGAAAAGCGCAGAGTAATGTTCCAGATCTATTGCATGCAAATTCTGGCAAACCCTTATTTTATCGCAAAGCTTGATTTTGGATCGCTGACCACTGCTTTTGTATCACTTAATCAAGTGCAGCAAGAGCGCATAACAGACTCTCTGCATGAAGTGCTACTCGGACTGCCAAACAGCAGCAAAATACTAAAGTTGATTCCCGAGCACTCACTAAAAGCTGTCGGGCTAAAATGATTAGTGATGATGGTGTTGGTCATGTTGTGCCTCGGGGTTGTCCGGCTTTTTTTCTATTTCGCCAATGCCCTTTTCAAGTCCGAAGAATGCCCTCTCATACTTGCGGAGAGCTTTTCTGTGTTCCGGCAGCGACATATCCAATCTCATCTCATTCATGACCATAACTGCATAAGTGGTCCATTCCTTCCAACATGTCGAGCATGAAGGGTATTTTTCAGCAGCTGGATCCTCGATAACCTCCTCAATAGTCTTTCCGCACCTCAAGCAGGTCTTATTCATCTGCAAATGGTAATGCTCTGGATATTATAAGTTGTATGATTGTGAGAATTCCTAAAGCTCGCTATTCCTGCTATGTATGAGAAATCTGTAGTAACATGTGCTCTAATCTGCTCTCTTGATCTAAAAGGAGTAATGATGTGTAGAGCCATATTGCAAGCCCTCGTTTGATGCAGTTAGGCCAGCTTCGCACTTATTGACAAACTGCTGTTACCATCGATCTCCAGTGCTGTACCGGTTATCTGACACTTGTTTATCTTCTCACTATTACAACTTGATTGAGAACATTATTATACTTTTTAGGTGAAAGATTACACATGAAGGTTCATTGCCCTGATTGCAGGGGATCTGCAGAATTAGCAGATGACTTTTCATTTGTAAAATGCTCTAATTGTTCATTTGATATGACTTATGGCGAATACGTAAAGTATATCGCGTATAAGGACTCGCGCTATCGCGATATACTTTCAGACTACAAATAAAAGATGGAATGCTCCTCAAGGATTGGTTAGAAGGGTTATTGAACCAGCTAGGAGCCTACTGAATACTATCTTGATGTCAGCACTCCTTATCCGCAAGTTAGACTGCGCTATCATTTCAGCCTCTACTCTGCTGTTCCTGAACTTTGTATCTATCTACGTATGATCGCTGGTGTGACTGGTATGCAAGAAACTTATTACACCTAGTAATCATTCAATTAATCCGTCAAAAAGCTCTTTTAGACTTTGAATTTGCTTTTCTGTTAATCTTTTGTTAGAGGATTAACTTGCTGCAAAATCTCACTAGCCCTTCTATATCTTTAAGGAGATAGAGTCAATCAGTCAGTGACTCAGTTAGGCTTTACTTCTATTGACTATTCGGAGTATGCAAGACGTATGCCTTCTATCCGAAGACACTATATGCAGAAAGAACAGGTAAGAGAGTAAAGAAACAAAAGGCGGCAGGCAAAAAGGTTTTTAAATATATATAAAGACAGCGAGTTTAGCTGGGTTTGCAAATCGCCTAATATCTATTAGGCAGCGAGATGTGTGGATCATAGGATGCCCTCCACAAAACTCATTCCTATTGTTTTACTCCTTGCAATCATTGATGCAAAGAGATTGGTCAAGATACATATAAGTAAAAACACCGGTCCTAAAGTTTGACGCACAAGAGCTCAATTTTGTGAAAATACTGGAGTCGGATACAACTTAGCAACTTCTTCTTCATCACCAAACTCCTCTTCACCCTCTTCATCAAATTCTTCATCATCAAAATCGTCGTCGAAGTTATTGTCTTCTTCGGACATGCTAGAATGAGAATAACTCTTAACGTTTGTTATAAATTTTACCAACAAGTCTTTTGCTTCTTTAATTGTCAATAGTTTGTTTGATAGTAATCATACAAGAGCAAATGGCCACTGTGCAGCGCTTTATCTGTCCCTTCTCTTGGGGCAAATTTGCCACTACCTGAGTGTGAAGCTTCTGAGGATGAAGACATTTAGTACATAGAGGGTCATTGTATAGCACGTGCTGAAATTATATGTTGTTTGAGGTATTAATCTACTCTAGTCAGCTTTTTATATCTTGGATATAATCTCATGCAGTTATATGGGCCGAGTAGACAAGGGTATCAACTGCAGTGTCGATAACTGTGGGAACCAGGCCGAGCGCTCGATGAGTGGGATTAAGGCAAGCATGGCCCCCGATCTAGGATTGGGAGGTAGCAAGAGAGTCTATCTCTGCAAGGATCATTATAAAGAATGGAAAAAACTTACCAAGGAAGACAGGGAAAATGAAAGGGCCAGATGGGCTTAAATTAGATGTGGAATTAGGATTAAGATTAAGATATGCAACTGCTGCAGCTCCATTCTGATTTTATCGAATACGAGCCGATTCAAAAGGAGATTAGGAATGCCGAAGATATCATACCCAAATCTAAGATCCGGCTCGAAGATCTGGTAGTAGCTTTTGTAGCAGTTGAGAATAGAGATGATGAAAGCATTGCCAAGATGGCGGTAGATGAAATAAAGAAATACCTTGATATGGTCAAGTGCACCAGGCTACTAATTTATCCTTACGCTCATCTGAGCTCTGACCTTGCACCGCCAACTGTTGCACTCGATATTATTAAATCTCTTGAAAGCTTCGCCAAGGGAACCATAAATCAGGTCTACCGTGCTCCTTTTGGATGGACAAAGTCATTTAACATCAAGGTAAAGGGCCACCCGCTGGCTGAGAACTCTAAAAAGATTTCAAGGCATGAAGAACATAAACAGGCTGACCCATTGTCTGGAGAAAAGGAATCCTCTGCACTCACACATGAAGAAAAATTGCAGTCATTATGGTACATCGCACAGCCAGAGGGGCAAATTACTCCTGTCAGCAAATACACCTTCAAAAAGCAGGACAAGAATCTTCAGATGCTGGTAGACTATGAATTAGCAAAGAACAGAGCGGTCAATGATCAGCCTGCACACGTCCGACTAATGAAGAAATTGGCAATAGCTGACTACGAACCTGCGTCAGATGCTGGTAATATTCGCTTCTATCCAAAAGGCAGACTAATGAAGTCACTTATCGAGCAATATGTTACAAGGCGAATAATGGAGTACGGTGGAATTGAAGTCGAAACACCCATAATGTATGATACCAAGCACCCTTCGCTCCAGAGTTACTTCAATAGGTTCCCTGCAAGGCAATATAATATCACTTCAGACAACAAACAGCTTTTTTTGCGCTTTGCTGCATGCTTTGGTCAGTTTCTGATGGCCAAAGATTTCAATATTTCATACAAGCATCTGCCCGTAAAATTATATGAATTGACAAGATACTCATTTAGGCGCGAAAAGAGCGGTGAGCTAGTGGGTTTACGCAGATTGCGGGCATTCACTATGCCTGATTGTCACGCACTTTGCAGAGACTTGAATCAAGCAAAGGAAGAGTTTCTCAAGCGGTTTGACTTGTCAATAAGTGTGATCAATGATCTTGGCCTGACAATCAATGACGTGGAAATGGCAATAAGGTTCACAGAGGACTTTTACAATGAGAACAAAGACTTCGTGACCGAGCTTATCAATAGGTTTGGCAAGCCTGTGCTAGTTGAAACATGGAAGGAACGCTTCTTTTACTTCACACTCAAGTGGGAGTTCAATTTTATCGATGGACTTGGCAAAGCATCAGCCCTTTCTACCGATCAAATAGATGTTGAGAACGGCGCACGATATAACGTAGAATTCGTTGAAGAGGATGGCACCAAGAAGAACCCAATAATTCTGCACAACTCACCTTCAGGCGCGGTTGAGAGGGTAATCTATGCACTATTGGAAAAATCGGCCAAGATATCTAAAGAAGGTGGTATCCCATCAATACCGCTCTGGCTATCACATACACAGGTCCGCATAATACCCGTCAATCAAGAGCATATTGTATACTGTGAAAAGATACTTGCAGAGTTGACTGAAAACCAGATAAGGGCCGACATTGATGACCGGGATGAGACAGTAGGCAAGAAGATTCGTGAATCTGAAACCGAATGGATACGCTATACAATAGTTATTGGCAATAAAGAGGTCAACTCTGACAAGCTGATTGTACGTGACAGAAATGAAGGCAAACAACGCGAGATTACTCTGCATCATTTGATAAATGAAGTCAAGTCACAAACAAAGAATAAACCCTATCTTCCGCTAAACCTTCCGCTGCGCTTATCATCTAGACCCCAGATTATTGTCTAGCATATTTTCGCGATAATATTCTATACAATGTCTGAGTAGCCAGTGTACCTTCACGGTAGTCGTCATTTTTTAATGAGACTTCAACCATGTCCATTCCAACAAGGCAAGCTGAAAGATCTATCGCCTTGATCAATTTCAATACTTGAAACGGGTCGAGACCAAATGGCTCTGGTGTGCCTGTGCATGGGACGTACGGAATATCATAGACGTCAATATCAAATGAGATGTAGATATTCTTACCCGCAGTCGCCTTTTGCAAATACCTTACAACCGCGTCAATATCATCGTGCACATCCCATGCATCGAAGGTTGTGACGCCGTTTTTGCTAGCGGTTTCATTTTCTTCCTTGTCTGTTTGTCGGATCCCTATCTGGATCAAGTTTTCACCAGGAATATGGTTTAGCAAATGATAGAATGGGGTCGTGTGGCAGATCTTCAAGCTTTCATAATTGGACTTCATGTCTCTGTGTGCATCAAAATGTATAACTAAGGGATCCTCTTGGGCAAGTGTCTTTAATTGATAATATGATAGTGTATGCTCACCGCCAAGCATCACTGGGATCTTGTTGTCATTGCGGAGTGAATCAACTACCTTGGGAATTGTTGATTTCAGATGGTCAAGCATATTGTTAATGTTCTTTGTCTTGGGCAGCTTTAGGTCTCCAAGATCAAATATTCCAACAAGATCATGAATGTTGGTCTTTTCATCCAGCATGAATGTTTCTATTTGTCGAGCAGAAGTCCTCCTTATTGCTTCCGGTCCTCTCGATGTCCCTTTACCGAAGCTGGTGGTGATGTCAAGAGGTACGCCATAAATCGTCACGTTTGATTCTTTGAATGAAATTCTAAGTGGAGTGTCTGCAAAGCTATAACCTGCTTTCGTCCTTTCCGGCACTATAAAGAGCGAAAATATGTCCAATTCTCATACAATTTTTCAAAACTGTTGATAATAAATTATGATGCTGGTTTGCTCCAAAACAGTTCATCAAGACTCTGTTGTCGCGGCTTGCCAAGTAATGACTTAAAATCCACGTTCAAGGCAGACAACACTTGCTCAAATGTAGACTCCATTGCTTCAAGATATTTCTCAGTATCAATTTCTTCCGGTTTGGAAAGCTCGACTGGCCTCACACCCTCGCCTGATTTAATTTTCACATAAGAAATGATATCGCCAGCGCGAATCTCGCGTCTATTTGCGTCGACAAGCATCTTGGCAGCCTTGATATGTTGTGGCAGGCCTTTATAGATGTCATTGTTGTTGTCGCCCAACGTTTTGGAACCAGTCTTTTTGCCATATGTACTTAATGATTTGTTGATGGTTACATTAAAGCTCAGTTCTTCAAGTCGAATATTGTGTGTTTCCAAGTTTTTTGCATTTTCTTGAATAACGTTCTTAATTTTTTCTTTGGCAGATTCAAAGTCTTTCTCAGAGTTGATCTTGCCAAGTATTTCCAAAATGTCGTAGAATGCCTTTCTAATAAATGGTGGAGTATGTGACTTTTTGCCTGTAAGTCCTTTTACATCAACTGTTCCATCGGATAGAACTCCGAGGTAGTTCTTTTTGAGGTCGCTGAATACAACATAGCGGTATTGTTTATCTATTTCAAGGTCTACGCCCAGTGTCTCTCTGGCCCACTGCACTAGCTGCTCTATATGCTTTTGATCAGGATTGCTGAGGAAAATACTGTCCGTGTCGCCATAAACAACCCGAATCCCGATTTCTCTACATTTGTTGATAGTTTTATTGATTGTTGTCCTGCCAAGAGCGGCAGTGGCGTCTGCGACTGGTAAACAGTAGAGTGGAAATATTGCTGCTCCCATGACGCCATAACTGGCATTGAGAATGACCTTGATAGCTTGGCTTACCACGTTATACAGCTTGCGCTCCTCGGGAGGAAGTGTCTTGTCCTTTGCTATGTGTTTGTAGTAGTTGACCCTCAGGTCACGAAGAGATCCTATGAGAAGCGAGCTCAAACCTTTTCTGTGCTTACAGACCCAGTG
>DATAAU010000115.1:0-14781 GCA_036259955.1 Nitrososphaera sp.
AATGCTACTATTACTGTAGCAGGTAATGCAACTAATGCTACTATGACTGGAGCAGGGAATGCAACTAATGCTACTATGACTGGAGCAGGGAATGCAACTAATGCTACTATGACTGGAGCTATGGGAGACATGAGATCTAACACAACCACAGCTGGCGGGCCTACAGCTGCGCAAGGAGAAGGCTCGGGTGGAGGAGCTGCTGGCGGTGGAGCAACAACAACTGGCAGCCAAGGTCAAGGCGCAGTAGAGGCAAATACTCCAGGTGGGCCTACAGCTGCGCAAGGAGAAGGCTCGGGTGGAGGAGCTGCTGGCGGTGGAGCAACAACAACGGGTAGCCAATAGAATTCTGGCATAAAGAAAGAATTCGAAAATAGATGTCTCGTATTGTATCCACCCTCTTATTTTTTGATCCTATTGTAAGATCCTAATTTATCTTGTTACCTCGGGACCTTCTGACTGCTTCAGCTAAATCCAATGCTTCTTTTTCCAGGATATTCTATGATATGATGATGATCACGATGATGTTGATATAGTGGAGGACATACCATCTGAAGCAGAGTTTTTAATAAATGCGGCGTCTAAGAACCTCTCCACTGGACAGGAACAGTATTGTTAAAGAAAGTCAAAAAAGGATAAAAAAAGCTCTGGTCGAAGGTTTTGAATACCATCATCTTGCGATGGCAAAATCAGACCACTTCTTGAGAGGACATGCTTCTCAAAAAATGGATTTTGCTGTAATGTATGTAGATATGGTTGGTTCTACAAAAATGAGCACGGAGCTGACGCCGGATTTTCTTTCAAAGATAGTCACGGTTTTTTCGCAAGAGGTATCCTATGTTATTGAACATTTTGGGGGCTTGTTATTAAAATTTGTCGGAGATGCATCCATCGGTTACTTCCCTTATGGCCAGAGCATAGATGACATTGTTTTATGCGGAGCGTCTATAATCTATGTAGTAAGAAATGCTATAAACCCACTGCTATTACAAATGGGGCATGCAGGAATTGAAGTCAAAGTAAGTTCAGATTATGGACAACACACTATAGTACGGTACGGATCAGACCATGAAAGATCTCATGTAGATATCATCAGCGCGACAATGAACCTTGCAGCTAAGATGCAATCTGTGGCAAGAGGCGGACAGATGGTTATAGGTAATTCATTATACAAAAAGTTAGGCTTGGACACTCAACAAATATTTGAAAAGGCAAACCTTGACCAGATCAGATGGAACTATCATAACTTGGCAGAACGAAAGCCGTACCAATTGTATATAGCTACTTTTTGACAGTAACCATGTGATATTATTGTAGCGGATATTTGATAGGATAAAAACATTCCAAATGGAAGAGCGAAATCTATAACTTCTTGAATATTCTTTACTATTAAAGATACATTAGTTTAAAGAACTGTCGATAGTGCTGTTGAGGAATTCATCATCGTATGTTAGATGGATGTCAGAGAGCAAAGGAGAACTACAAGTACAAGCATTTATTGTCGTCGGTATTTTTTCATGAAATTCATGGTATCCTTCTATTAAAGATTGTAGCCTCCTCTCAGACACGGTGACTGAACTTTAACACCTGGATGGTCAGGAGTGTATATGAGGCTTTTACTCTTCTGAAACACGCCAAATGGTAGACAAGGTCGAATAAGATTAGTGAAAATGTTGCCTCTCCTAATCCTCTAGAACTATTTCTCATGGTATTTTAAATCAAAGGAGTCATACATCATAATAAAATTGGGATTCGAGTCTGAATCCAAGTCAACCAAGATAATACGAGGTGTGGAGGATACTACGAGGGCAGCGGTCCTATTCCTTGCAGGTGCAAGCACAGTTAGGGCATGTGCTGATGCCATGGCTCCTTCAGTTGCAATGGAAGTTACGCCTATAAAGAAATGTTACGATGAGCTCAAGAGACGAAATGTCAAGGTCAGATGGATAACAGAAATTACAAAGGATAATCTTTCTTACTGCAGAGAACTCATGCATTATGCAGAGGTTCGTCATTTAGATGGAATTAAAGGCAATTTTGCAGTAAGTGACAAGGAGTATATTGCAACCGCCACAATAAATAAGGCGCAGCCCTTGCTCGAGCTAATATACAGCAATGTTAAGAGTGTCATCGAACAGAACGAGTATGTCTTTGATACCCTGTGGAGCAGGGCAATTTTGGCTCAAGATAGGATAAGAGAAATTAAAGAAGGAACAGTGCGTCGGGAAACTAGGACCTTAAAGAATCCGGTGGAAATTCTTCAAGAGACGGTAGCATTGGCTCGCCGTTCAAAGCGATATTCGGTCTGTTCGGTATCTAATGATCTAGTATATGCCTACACTCATTCCCTTGATATCTTCAAGGAAATACTTGATCCACATATCCACAACACACACTCAGGCATAAGATGGATTACCAAGATAGAAGAGAATGATCAAGACGGTAGGCTTTTAGAAGCAATCAGGAGGTTTACGGAACTTGGTATGCAGATCAAGCATGTCAAAGATATTCCCCCAATGAGCTTTGGCATATCAGAGAAAGAGATTATTATCACGATTAATGACATCCGGGGAGAATCAGGAAAGACCAGCGGAATATTAACCAACGAAACTGCATTTGTCGAGCAGTTTGCGAATATCTTTGAAGAGCTTTGGCATATTGGCATTGATGCAAAAGAAAGAATTGATCAAATGATGAGTAAAGTGAACACATTCATAGACATTATTGAGAATCCTATAGAAATTCAGAGAAGATATCGTGCATTAGTGGCATCAGCAAAAAAGCAGGTACTTCTTTTTCTTCCCACAACTACTGCATACAGAAGAGAGGAAAAAATTGGCATTTTCCATTCGTTAGAGGAGGCTGCTTCTCGAGGTGCAGATATCCGAATATTGTTGCCGACTGACAAAGAAATAGAGGAAAAAATACAACGGATGATGGAATTGAAGAAAGGTTTTGAAATTCGCAGGATTAAAACAAGTGTTCCGACTGAAGCAAAATCAAAGATACTCATTGTGGATAAAAGAGAGTATCTGATGGTTGAGCTTAGGGACAATTCAAAAGAGATTTTTACTGAAGCAGTAGGCTCTGCCATCTTTTCGAACAGCAAACCCACAGTCTTGTCCTACGTCACCATGTTTGATAGCCTCTGGGGCCAGTCAGACCTTCATGAAAAACTAGAAGCTCAAGATAGGACGCAAAAAGAATTCATTAATATCGCTGCGCATGAGTTGAGAACACCTACTCAAGCCATACTTGGTTATTCAGAGTTACTACAGACTGATAATGGAGAGCAAGCTCCAATCATGCTGAAGGCATTGACCAGAAACGCCTACCGCTTACAGGCACTAATCACAGATATTCTAGATGTTGCACGAATTGAAGCGGGGACTTTAATCCTAGAAAAAGACACTCTCAATTTGACAGACTTAATAAGCATAGCATTAGCAGATGCCGAAAACCAAGCAAAAATAGATGACAAGAGCATCAGATTTTCATATACAATAAAAAACTTGCAACTACTAGGAGAAAAAAAAGATCTAATTGTCCGTGCAGACAGGGATAGGATATTGCAGGTCCTCTCAAATCTTCTAGGCAATGCACTTAAATTCACAAAACAAGGAGAAATTTCCATTACAGCAGAACCAAAAGATAAAGACCTTATTGTGAAGGTTAAAGATTCAGGTAGTGGCATTGATCCTGAGATATTTCCAAAGCTTTTTGAAAAGTTTGTAAGCAAATCTGAGAAAGGTACTGGTCTTGGGCTCTTTGTATCTAAAAACATCATACAAGCACATGGCGGCACGATATGGGCGGAAAATAATCCTGATGGAATGGGAGCGACTTTTGCATTCAGCATACCAAATGCAATCTGACGATATTGAAAACGTGCGTGATGACATTATTTGGTTCCGAAAACCATGTTTAGGGCCAAGACTGAGAGTCAGTGCAATGTGAAAGGGGATCCGATGAAATATCTTCTGATCGACGTCTACAATTTGTGTTGTTATCATAAGTTCAAAGCTCTATATTCGGATATAACATAAAATGCCCATAATTCTCGCCTGACATACTACATTGTCTAATGAATTGCGATGACCTTCCAGTTGCTTTATTAATTAGTTGCGGGAATTTTGCTACAAGGTATGCCCATGGTTGCAGAAAATGACTTGATTCAAGACATGATTCAGAGGCCTGTGCATGCCAAGAAATACAGAGTCATGATAGTCGATGATGAGCAAGACATCACGACCGTTTTTAGGATCGGGCTTGAGAATAACCATTTTATTGTAACGACCTTTAATGACCCGATTGAGGCTCTTTCAAGGTTCAAGCCTGGCTTATTTGATTTGCTGATCCTCGATATTAGAATGCCGGGAATGAATGGTTTTCAACTATATCAAAAAATTAGAGATATTGATGACAAAGTTAAGGTATGCTTTTTAACCGCATTTGAGGAAGCCAGGGGGGAGTTCAAGAGATCTTTTCCATTTTTAGAGGAGGTTAAATGTTATCTTAAAAAGCCGATAACTGTACAGGATTTGGTAAAGCGTCTTGTGGACTTAGCAAACTCGTGATATATAGCCAAACAAACCCCTTGGAGTGATCTAGCTTTGTCAACGGAAAGGGTTCATGAAATCTAGAACCATATACGGTTTTTAGGCAATATGCGATACTAATTGAAGCGAACAGGTTACATGATTTTTTTGAAATTTTGTTAAAAAACTTGGTCGCGCTATTGTTCCCAGACGTGGTCATGATGTCCCTTCACGTGCTCCGAAATATCGGCCGAAAGATTTGCGTAAATAATGTGAACACCCGTATGGCAAAAATCATCTTATTCATTTGGTCTCATCGAGACCCTTAATCTTGGATTTAGCTTTGTATTTCTTGAGTAGCAAATTCAGGATCACTACTACCAAGCTATGCTTAGCAGGTATCAGGATAGAAGACTATTCTTTTTAACAGATTAGACTGTATGACCGAACCGATAAAGGCTACCTGCATGATGGATGGAACTTACAAGAACAACAACTTTTGAAGATGTTAAAGGGCAGCTTTCTCACCTGCTTCCTTACTTCCTATATCATAGGCGCCAGTTATGTCTTTTACAAATATCTTGCCGTCGCCGGCAGATCCAGAACTTATAGTGTCTAAAATATCGGATATGAGTACTTTTTCCATAGCATCTGGTACTATTACTTGCACCATTGTTCTTGTGCCGAATTCTGGGACATATTTTTTGCCTGTTCGGTACCCCTCAACCGTGGCTGCTTCTATCTCTTGCCTCTCTGCTCGACCTCGACCTGCTATTTCAAAAAAATACACTCCGCCAACTTTGTGTTTGTAAAGAATCGAATTTATTGCATCAAGTCGCTCATGCGGAATTATAATAGAGAGTTCTTTCATAGATCGCTACAACTATTCCCTCTAAATAAGGCTTACCTATCGTATTCTCTTTTCACCTAATTGAAACATACTCAAGCACTTTATTATGATGCTTAACACGACCGAACCGCTCAGAGTTTTGCAGTCCTTACCGGGCTACTTATCAATCATAGGGAAATCAAAATCACATTAAAGTGACGAAAAATTTGAAAACTCTAACTTCCGAAATACGAGAGCTTGAGCAAAGTGGGTTGATCTCGAGGAAGGCTTATCCAGAAGTTCCACCACGCGTAGAGCGTTGTCCTACGCAAAAAGGCAGGTCATTAAAGCTAGTCCTTGAAGGTCTTGCAACGTTCTCTATACAAAATTGCCATGATAGAATATTTCACTAAGGTATTATCCATGATAGATCTAGTGATGATAATGACGGAGTAGATCACCGGAAAAAATGAAAATGGTCTTCCCAGATCTGTTACCTTTTGATTTATGATTGTATCGGTATACCATCAAGAAAGCTAGAGCAACACCACTTTTCATCATAATAATAATAGTAAAGCACGAGGAACGAGTCTATATCCAACAACCATTTTAATGGAATTGATTTATATGAAGTAGGGATAGAGCAGAGCAGCTATCGACTAGTACTGACTTAAAGCGTTAAAGACGTTCACTTGCCTGTGAATTGTCAGTTTTCTCTCTCTTTTTCAAGGAGAACTAGAGTCTCATCGAGTAGTACAATCTGAGCTCTAAGGACATTTCTTAAATCTCTTAGGAGATGTTCGCTACATCCAGGATTCATGTGAATTATTACTTGGCACAAGTACAGGCTGTAATAAAGACTGTTAGCCCTTCTTCTATCAGCTAAACTTGGATCGTGAACTAAATCAATGATTTGGACGAAATCCAAAACTACTTCATGTTCCAGTTGTACTATTTTTTTTCTTGATCTCTCAGCAATATATCTTACAGTCTGCCAGCTCTCAGGAACAGAATTATCAATAAATTTCCACAGATGATTATCTAATATTACAAGATGATTGGTAATTATAGAGATATTTTTAGTAATACGACCTAAGAAGTAATCCTTTCTTCTGCCATCATCACAGTTGACTTCAGCGCCTATCCTCCTGACCTTAGTAAGCATCCTCTTTATTTTTTTGCTGCCTTTAATTTCGGGATGATAATAACCTATAACCAAGCCAATTATTCCTATTGCAATCCCGGCTATGCTGAATGGGACAATGGTGGTTGCATTTGCGATTTGCGCTACCAAACTGTTTCTCAGAATAACCATTATGACTGCAGTAATACCAGCGGATATAGCTGCACTAGCACCCACCGTCCAGAGAAGAGATAGCGCACTCATATACATCATAATATTGCGACCTATGAAGGATATTAAATTCCATACCACCCCAAGTCAGATATCTGGTATCGAGCTTTCAGCCTGAGCTCAGCAGTTGTGTTCTAACGGTAGGAGAATCTCTTCTAACTTCTCACCATATGCAAGATAATCCTCAGTATTTCACTTCCGTATCTTACTTTTAAATCGGTTCTATTTGCTTGGATTTATCTTCTTTTGTATTGCTATGGGTTTCAAATGATATTTAGTTTCTCAGCATTTGTTAATATGCAGTTAAGCGATCTTAGTTTTTGCTATCCAATACGTCCTTTCAAGCTTGATTCATTCTGTTACCGACCCACTCTATTTTAGTTCCAAAGACTGTCTTAAGATCTCTTTGTGTGCAATTCTTAATTAAAACTATGATGGTGACAATAATAATGATCACGGCAAGATGTAATACCTCCCAAGCATGTCTAAAGAGTTATGATTCTGTTGGTTAAGAGACACCAAACTTTATCTATTTCGAGCAAGTAGCTTATTCCAGTGCTAATGGCGCTTTGTTCACATAGACACAGCGGTCGTGGGAGTGGGTCTATACTTGGCTGGTGACAATAACGAGCAAATCAACAACGACAATGCTCCTAGCACTAGTAACACCACTGCACAAGAAAAACTCTCAGATTACGATAATAAGAAGGATAACAATGGCGATAATTATGACAATAAGCCAAAACCTAAAGCTAGACTTTTTGTGGTAGATGATGACCCCGATATAGTTTATGTCCTCAAGCATGGTCTTATAAAAAATGGATTTTTAGTTGATGCGTTTACCGATCCGAAAGAAGCATTTTTAAGATTAAAAACAAATGCAGATGATTATTGCTTTCTTGTATCAGATGTCAGGATGCCAGGATTATCAGGAATACAACTAGCAAGAAAAGTCAAAGAAATCAATCCAGGTATCAAGGTCGTCCTAATGACTGCTTTTGAGATAAGAGATAAGGAATTTTCTAAAGTATTTCCTTCGACCCACGTCGATGGCTTTGTTCAAAAGCCCATTAGTATCGCCGACTTGACAAACAAAATACTCAGTCTCATAGGAGAGACGAAGAGGAGACCTGGTGAAGGTTGAGATTAAACATGGATCTCGCTTCACTCATTATCATCTCTTCCTTTTTTTACCGTCATCTAATATATCTATTACAGTGTAGCCCTCTCTTACAAAGATCCAGCCTCTCTTCCAGAAGATAAGCAAGGAAACTCCCGCTATAGCAGCCAACACACCTGCAATGACAGAAAAACCACCAGGTATGTATGAAATATTCTCTAAATCAAAACCACTCATACTAAATATTCCTGTCACGAATGAAAGGGGGAGTAATACTACAGAGAACACCGTCAATATCCTCATAGTATCGCTCATTCGCAAAGAGATGCTGCCAGCAAAGACTTCTCGGGTAGAGTTCATTGTGTCTCGATAAGACTCGATCATATCTATCAGTTGAGTCACGTCATCTTGCACCATTTTTAGGTATTTTACATCGTCGTTATCTTGCTCGGCATAACTTAGGAAGCTGATCGTATTTCTTGCATGCCAGAAATGCCTTCTCAAAACTATAGCTTGTTTTGATAATACATCTAGCATCTGAAGCGTTTTCTTTGTGGGTCTATACTGAGACTGCTTTTCAAATTCAAGGACCTTGAGCTCTACTGCAGTTAGGAGCTGCTCATATTTTCCAACCAAGGCAGACAGAAGACTGTAAAAAAGCGCATCGATTGATGATTCCAAAATTCGTCTATTCCCTTTCAAAAAGGTGTTCTTGCCCAAACCTACAAGATCTGTTTCTTTACTATGTATTGTTATCAGCCAGCCTCTTCCAAGGAAAAAGTAAATCGCAGTAGTATCTAGCTCCCTTATGTTTTCATATGCAAGGTCTAAAAAAATAGTAAATATATGATCTTTCAAGATCCGTGCGTGCGGCTTCTTTGACCCATTTTTGACAGCTTTTATTGCGTCCTCGTCTAAACAAAACAATTGCTTAATGCGCTCAAGCTCAGAAAGAGAATGGAATTCAGTCCCAGCGATGCTAAGATCAATCCATAGGTTGTAACCTTCCTTTTTCACAAAATCCGGTAGGTCGGAGGAGAACCAATTGGAATCTTCTCTTAATTCCCGCTCATTATACAGAATGACTGTGGTGCTGACCCCGTTGCTGTTGTCCTTTTGTTGCATTTTGAACTCCTCCTCCAGATCTAAGTTAATGGATTATATCTCCTATAAACATGAACAAAAAGAACACCAAAAACTAAATTAAAAACAAGTAGCATTGTCTACCAATTGATGTATATGGAACACAATTGAAAACCAAAGTAGAGAGGAATCGAGATCAGCTATTCTAGGTAAGAACAAATGTTATTAATGTTCTATGCTCTCTCAATTATTGATAAAATCAGTTCAATTCTTATTACCACTATCTAATGTCAATAGGACTTGTGCATGAGGCCATCTTATGGAGATCCTTTATCCTCTGTCACCAGCTAGCTTGGTCGCAAAAGTCAATTGCGTAAGGTTGAAGTGAATTTTATTGAGAATTGATACATATGACATCTTGATATGAAAGATAGGCTTATTTACAGATGTATAATCATTTGACTTATTATGATGATATTATTTGATTATATTGCAGTGATATTAGTTATTGTGGGTATGATGAGCATGACGGCATTTGCAACATCTGCCCCTCAACAACAAGAGCAATCACCGCCAGCAGCAACAAATTCGACAACGTATACGGATGACACTGGTTTTACGGTGAATTTGCCGCCAGGTTTGACACCGATAGATTGGGACAACACCAGTCAGGAAGCTAGACAAGTTGCCGTTAGTCAACTTATGGAGACGGTTGTCGAATTTTGTCCCATAGAGCAAAGCTCATTAGATAACTATGAGTATAGCTAGATGCAACGATCATTTAGGTAGTATTCAGGTATCAAGGTACATTAACATGGATACAAACCCAGACTTCGCACGTGGCGCAAGTACCGTAGATCCATCGACCGGCCTAATCATGTTGGATCTAACTGCCCAAGATATTGCGGACTTTCATAATAGAGGGTCACCGAATATGGTCATAGTACAGAGCAAGGATCTGCTTGTAAATGTCAGCAGTAGCGACAATGGAGTAACACAATGGCAGATACCAGGCAAACTAATCTTAGCTTCGAATCAAATCAATCAATTGGGATAGATCCAGCTACTGTTTGTGGATTGGACTAGTGGCTACGAGGTGAGCTATATGGTTCCAAAAGGACAAGGAGGTCAGATGAACCAATGTCTATCTTTGGTATAGGTCTAGACAATCTTCCGCAAGAATTACAACCCATCATGCAAATTATGACATCCGTCAATCTGCAGCGACAACCAAGCAGATAAATACTGATGTTGCATCCCCTGACATACGTTCACTAGTCGCTGCGCAGGCACAAATACAGCTGTTAAGTCCTAGTATGATGTAATAATATTTCGTAGCTGATGTTTCAATTATTATGTGCTAGAGAAATATGTCTTTGTTGGCAGGTATGTGCGAAGGAATGTAGTTGTATATTGACTGGTTAGATGCAAATTCTTTTTTTACTTCTAGGTTACTCCTCAGGCACGACGATAGCACACATAGATTGCCAGACAGCATAAGCTCGGTTTCATACTAATCGATTGTCAACATATGTGTGGCTTAAGAATTTATTACAAGAGGACGCACATGATAATCAAGAACTATAATTGCGCAACCCCCGAATGATAGGCGCTAGATCTTACTTCGCTAGGATGAACGAAAACAGAAGAGATACCGATTGGTTGAGTGATGATGAGTTATTGAAAGGAACTGAAAAATTCTTGAGATCAAATAACTACACTACTATAGAATATAACAGAGTAATTGCCCAAAAAGGAGGAAGAAGTTTCTCATCACCAATCGTTGCGTCTCGTAGAACAAAGTATGATGAAAAAGAAGGAGAGGAAATAGAGGAAACCATAGTTAGCGTTTTTAAATCTAATTTAAAAAAATATGATCTAAGTTTTCTCGGCTTTGTTGAATCATTTACATTTAATATTTTGGATAATTATGATTCAACAAACCCCATGCTTGTAACCGACTCCTTATCTTATTTTCACATTATTAAAGACCAAGAAATTAGTGTTGCAATTGAAGATATGATGCGAGACGGACTCTTCATTTTGTTTCTAAATCATCGATTTGCATATGCTTTCTTTGACAGATTTGAAAATATGACCAAACCTATTCCAGCTTATGGATAAATTAAGACAATTCTGCACCTTCACTAACTAGGACTGCTTCCATTCTCCCATCCTTTGGACAGATTTATACTACATTATTATATATCTGTGATAATCTTAGCGTGAATAGTCATTATCGTGATAAAAATAGTTTTTCCTTTTATGTACACTCCAACAGAGTACCAAGTGTGGCGCCTCAATTTTGATTATGATGCTGAAGTAAACATATGTTAAAGTGGAGTTCAAAATATCACAATATTTTAGAGAAGAGCAATCTTGCTAGCCAAGAAATTTGCAAGCTCTCATTTGCTCGGTCACATGGCTATTATGTTTCTATCTTTTGAAAGGTCTGTAGTATCTGTAGCCAGACGAGCTAGTTTTCTGTCTCTCTGTTTGTTATTATAAAGAAGTGAATCATGGTCGTCCATCGATAAGTTGTAATTATCCTGTGCCTGAGAGCCATTGTAATCAGGTTGATGGTGTTGCTGAATGAGGTGTCAACTTTAGTGCTGGAATCCCGCTCCTCTTCGCTTTCTTCATAAAATACAACGAAGCTATGAGCTTATTCTGTCTTCTTAGGACTGCTGAAGGGTCAAAGATATCAAATCATATGCTTCAATTATCAGATTCTGGACACGTTTGCAATCCTTTTCTTCTACAAATGTAGCTTGCCCCATCCAATAAGCTTTGGATTGAATTGGTCCATGAAAGATCATAGCAATATTATTTCAGTTTTTTAATATTTGCGAGCATTTATTTGAATAATAGTCTCCACTATACTAAGTATACTCTATAAATACTGGCAAGGGAGTAAAAGTATAGTTGCAAAAATCACTTCCTTTAGATGAACAATATCCTAGGATATCCGAATGGCTATTGCCAGGCGTGGTGTTTACTCAATGTCCTATCAGGACTAGCCTCGGTGTACTGGGAAAAAAATGGGCAATGCTTCTGTTGAGGGATATTGGTATCTTAGGAGTGGATCGGTTCAATAGGCTGCTTGATTCCAATCCAGGCTTGACGCCTAGGGTATTGTCTATGCGCTTGAAAGAACTCGAGAAAGAGGGTTACATAAAATGTGTGGAGAAGGGAAAGTCACCAATGATTGTCCGCTGGAGCATCACAGAGAAGGGAAGAGATATCATCCCCGTCCTGTTGCAATTTACAGCCTTTGGTTCAAAGTGGTACGCTGATATCGTGTTTGACGACAAGAAGCCTCGAAAACCAGATGAATTATTCCAGCCAAAAGCTAAGAAAATGATACAAAGAATCATGGACATGTAATAAAATGCTAAGGCCTAATCTATAGTGTAAACTTTTCAATTTTGTTTAGTTTTGTGAATTTCTTTTGCATATACCGTTAACAGTCTAGAGTTTCGTTTACTTGTAGTTGTGCCAATAAGTCTTCCTAGCGTTACTTGATGCTAGCACATGACATTTCTGTTTTATGAAATGTATTTTTTGCAACTATACTTTTACTCCCTTGCCAGTATTTATTGTACCTAAGATAGTTACCGCCATGGAAAACAAAACCGAACGTGCTACAGGATTAGCAGATTCAGGGAATTATCTACAGGTCTTTTTTTACCGTGCACCGAAAAAGAACCATGACTCGATCGCAAAGAACTTAGTGCAATTTGTGCCATGGTTCAAGAAACATGGAGTAAGAATTGAGTACTATCAATTTGGCGACAGCGAGACTCAAAGTGCGATAAACTCTGCAAAACAAAGTGGCATGGATTCTTTGGATAGCGTAGCTAATAGTCTCTCCCTTGTAGAGGATGAGGAAGTTTGGATGGAGGCACAATACTTTAGAGACCAAAAGCACTGTGAAGACATCTATGCAAAAATGATGCAAGATAAGAGCCTAGAACCACTTGGGAATGAATTCTTTAGTTTAATTTCAGAGGGAAAAAAACTAATCATGGGTGGATTTACTCGACTCAAGGAGTAGACGCTGGAGGATAAGTTAAATGATTCCTACAATAGTTTATTTTGAAGATCCCTTCTGACAACATACAATACACAAAGAAATTCTACAGTTACTTGTTAAGATAGAAAGCATTCGGTTCCTAAAAAATGGTACCATCAGCCCGGATTTTGATGCAGGCTTCAAACTCAGTAACCCCAGGAGAACCTACACGTATCTGAGACTATATATGTGCAGAATTCACGTCCACCTATTGCGGTAAGGCGCAACTCATTAGATATGTTATGTCCTTATTACCATTCAATAGTCCAGCTCATCCTCAAGTATTGCGCCCTCGTCTTTTCTTTTTCTTATTTGTCGTTTATAAAATAGATTACAAGTTTGAAAACAAGGTTCACATAATAGTAAAAATTCGCCTCCTGTAGATACAAAATAAGTGGTGGCCTTTTTCTTACAAATCTTGCACCTGAAAATGAATTGCATTACTATTGGTATCGGCCTCTGTCTTAACGAGGGCTTTATTTCTCTAGCCATATGGCTCTCTTGCAACTGGATTTCGAATGTTTGTCTCCTGCTCTATTATCATTTTTCAGAAAGAAAGAGTTGATATTCGGTTTGACTGTCACTTCTATTTTCCAACTAACGCATCCAACTCATACTACCGAAGTAAGGCGAACTTAATTCGACTTCCTGTTCATGTTTACTTTCTTCAAGCAACTCTGTTAGGTGTGAATAGTATGATAAGAAATCCCTTCCCTTTTCTGTTGTCCTATATACCACTCCATCAGCAGATACGTCTTGTTCAATCAATCTTTTTGAAATTAGCTCTTCAAGATAAAGATACACCTGTTCGTAGCTTAGGTTTGCTTTGTACATTATGTGAGTTTTCTTTATTCCAGAAGTGGCAAGTGATAAAACGTCGCCCATTATCTGGATTTTTCCCCTATTATTTTTGCGTTCAGATGCCATCATTTCTATATCGACTATAGGAATCTGCAATAAATTAGGGGTATGCTGAAACACCTGTTTCAGCAGGCCGTTTCAAGATATTGATATGGTTTTGCTATACAAATACGGAATATAGTATCTTGAAAGTTGTTTCAGGTTCTAATACTGCTCTTGCCTTATACCACTCAAAATTTCAGCAATAACTTTGCTTTATTTTTTTACTCAAGGTTACGACAGTCAATTATAACATTGCTCGCCCGGTTGAGTCTCCTTTTTGTCATATGCTGACTGTCTTGTTGCCGTGTTCTCTTGTTCTGATACAATTCAGGGATAAGAGGAGATTATCCAGACACCGCTACTCCATGACAATCAGACTAGCAAAAAAGAGGCAAGTAAAAATTCCTACTGCTGTAACCGACTAAAAATTCTCAAAATCTGCAGTAGGAGGATAGGATATCTCCTTCAGCAGCTTTTAAGTCAGTTAGGGTAGATCTGTCTGTATCTGTACCACAAGAGAATAGTTCCGTGTCTCCACAACCGCGAAGTCTGATTACACGTTTCACAACCACCCTTGCAAAAGTTATTGCAATAATTCCCTCATTTCATGATTCTCAAGATGCAAAATGAATATATGCTATTAATTTGACCGTCATTGCCCAGTTAGGAATTATACCGTCAAAGAACAAAAGGTGTCCAATCGGCTCGAAATACATGCACTTCGTAGAGATTGCTTGCTGTGTGCAGAG
Organism: Nitrososphaera sp.; assembly: GCA_036259955.1. Taxonomy (GTDB): domain Archaea; phylum Thermoproteota; class Nitrososphaeria; order Nitrososphaerales; family Nitrososphaeraceae; genus Nitrososphaera. The sequence continues at coordinate 14,649 of DATAAU010000115.1, forward strand.
CATTTTGGTTGGGCCCGTTTTTGACTTTATTCTTTTGCAAAGTATATACATGTTACATCAATATTTCACTGGAGCAAAAATATTATCGGAAGTGCTTTTTGTATATTTCAAAGGGGAATCAATCCAGCTTTAT
>DATAAU010000116.1:0-22191 GCA_036259955.1 Nitrososphaera sp.
TGCAAAGAAGCATCTTCGATTGTCGGTATATCAACGTTCATTCCATAAAGAGAGCTCATTATCGTAACAGGCATCGATAGGGTAAAGATTATTGTAAGGATTGCCAATATCTTGTTGGACCTGTCTGTTCCATGCAGATAATCGGTGTCTTTGTATATCTCGATAGTTTCTTTTGATTCCTCCAATGTATCTATGACCTTATCGATGTGGTCATTTACATCGTCAAAATATAGCGTCAAATCTTCCTCTGAAAATTTACGTATGTCCTTGGACGCAATTTCGTTTACAGTTCTTTTCAATGGGATAGCGATTCTTCTGAGGACTGTTATCTGCCTTCTTATATATGAAATCTCGCTTGCAGCATTTGCTTGTTCGTCAAATACTACGTCTTCAATATCCTGTATATTGCCGACGATCTTTCTTACAAGGTTTAGTAGGTCGTCGGTAAGGGCATCAATGATACTGTGGAAAAGATAACCGGCTGATCTTCCCATTAGCTCTTGCTTCGCCTTGTCATTCTGAGCACATTGCTGAAATATCTCTGAAATGGGCCTGAGCTCCTCCTCATGAACAGTCACCAAGTAACCCGAGCCAATAAATGCTGCAAGCTGTCTTGATCTAGGTATTCTTTCTTTTTCTAAGGTGGGAAAGTTTAGTATTACAAAGGCATGATCTTCATATCGGTCAATTTTTGGAATCTGAATCTTTGATAGACAGTCCTCAAGGTTGAGTTCATGAAATGGAAATCTCTCTGAAATTTTTTTCATTTCATCTCGATTTGGTTTGGTAACATCTATCCAAATGAAGCCATTATTCCTTACCTCAAGCACGATAGCAATTTCACGCCCCAATCACGAATTTAAGTTCTGAATATGCATCATTCTGTTCACGTTTTGTGACAACATAGTTGAAGAAGCCCTAGCCTGCTGTTCAGGATGACTATTTGACGATAATATAGGGTAAATCTCTATGCATATGCGCTGGAAGTAAAAAAAATGAAGTTACATAGCCTAAAGACAAACTAAACACTCGTGTGTGTTTTATCTTGCCAACACTCAAGACAAAAATTACCATCAACTTGAAATATCTCAGCACTAGTTTTTTCGCATAGCTGGCAAACTATAGACCGAATGGGTTTGCTATCAAAGTGGTAATGGTTTGTAGTTGCCATACATTGTGTTCTCTCTTTTCGAATCTCCATACATTATACACAGGAGAGGTGTGTGTGTGCGACTGGTCTGGCTCCAGATACCGCTACAGGAGAAAAAGCCGCCACGCATCCCCACCTATGTTGTGAAGTATTTCAATACAGATTTGACAGAATTCCTTTTTACTGTTAGTAGTAATGAGATATGATTTCTCTGATTTGTTTATGAACCCAACGGCTTTGGGGATGCGAAACTCGTTAACTAAATGCCTACCAAGCCTTTAGAGTCTGTGCGACGGTCAACAATAGATATAGATATTATATACTCAACAAAGTCTAAGATATTAACGCTCAGCTCAGATTAAATCATTCCCAGGGACGCGTCTTTCGGTGGAAGAGGAAACGTTCCTCGTATAATTGCCATATCCTCATCAGTTAGCTTCCAGTTTCCCACTGCTTCACTATTATCCCTCACATGGTCTGGATTAGCTGCCTTTGGAATAGTGAATAGATTTGAATCCCGTGTGAGATAATTGAGCACTACTTGACGCACTGTCCGTTTGTGTTTTTTGGCAATTTCGCTTAACACCTTTCCTCCGCGACTCATAGGAGATGGAAAAGCTCCATGACCGAACGGAGAGTATCCAACTACCGCAATCTGGTTCTGAGCGCAATAAGGTAGCAAATCACGTTCAATACCGCGATAGCCAAGGTGATAGAGTACCTGGTTGCAAGCGATTCTATATTTTTTTAATGCACGCTGTGCTTCTGTTAGTTGGTGTACGTCAAAGTTGCTTACGCCGATAAATTTTATCATACCTTCATCTACTAGCTTCTCCATGGCTCGCATAGTTTCTTCAATTGGGTGTTGAGTGCTTGGCCAGTGAAGCAGGTATAAATCAAGAAAGTCAGTTTTGAGCCTCTTGAGGCTACGCTGACAAGCTTTTAAAGTCCTATCGTAAGAGGCATTAGAAGGCTGAACCTTACTAACCAGAAATACACTTTCACGTTGACCATTGAGTGCTTCTGCTACCAATTCCTCAGCACGACCGTTGCCATACATTTCTGCAGTGTCAATGTGCGTCATGCCTAGATCAATTCCTAGTTGCATTGCGGATATTGCCCTTTTGTATTCATCTTTGGTTCTGCCTTCGATCATCCAAGTACCCATTCCAATAATGGGCACATCCCGACCTGTCCATCCAAATATGCGCGTACGCAAGTTAATTCTCATCTCCTTGTTTTTGTCGCCATATTAGCAATGATTCCACTTTTAAAATTAGACAATGATCTGAATAATAGAATCTATGAAATAAAGGATAAAATTTGTACATAGGGGGTCGTAGCTGTTCGGCCTTAAAAATCCTCTAGTTGGTCACGGCCTTATCACTATATTCCGAGAGAACTATTCATGATATATTTTGAGAATTGAGCTCAAACTCAACAGGTGTTCCTTTAACAACGCCATACTTTTGTGCAAAACCGCTGACGGTTTCCAACACGTACAAAGAGGCACCATCTGGCATGTAAGTGGTACATAAGAGCCCAGCGTTACAAGGTGGTAGGTTATGTTCTATATCCACTACACTCTTGTCACTGTCTATCCAGATTATATCAATTGGAAATTTCATATCTTTCATCCAGAATATGTGCTCAGCCTCGTTTTGAAACACAAATAACATCGCTTCATTTTCTGCGAGCGTATCTTTCACAGTCAGTCCGGTTCTCCTTTGCTCATCGGTTGCCGAAATATCAGCGATCAGGATCTGGTCGTTTAATGTGACATATACCTGCTGGTAGGTATCCTTCCCAGATGCGATCTCCTCTTGGAGTATCGTCGGTTGAAGTTGGCTTTCTTGCCCCGATGGCATAATAATAATTCCTGAGTATAAATATAGTACGACACCAACGATGAGCAGTCCGGCGGCTCCGGCTAGAACAAACACAATTGGTGCATTCATACGTAAATTCCATACTAACAGGTGTGCTAATTATCTATCTCAGCTAAGAGGTTTTGAAAGCCAAAGATGCAACAACTGCATGTTCTTACCCTGCTGCTGCTGCTGTTGCTGCTGTATGATTCGCGCCTCATTTCCTGTTTGCTTAAAATAGGAAGCCAAAACAAGAGCCCAAGGCAGAATCTGTTTGGTGTCTAACTTTGATTGCAGGCTGACAATGTTGTTATTTCGATCGAGCTTTAGGCCTCCTAGGCAGCTTATCTTTAGAGCAGAGTCAACGAGGTCCATCATTTCATTTGAACTCATCACCGATATTTTCAGACCGTATCTTTCTTCAATCACCGACACTAGCTCTGTCGACATGTCTAACTGGCCTACTGCGAATTCCAGCATCTTTGAAGATAGGCCATTCTCTACTATCCTTATCAGATCCAATGCCTTCGTTGCTACTTCGGGCTGCATATCAAGCAGGTATTTCATTTCGCTTGCATTGTTCCAGGTCTCCTCAAAATTCTTCGCCTGCAGCGTGGCAAAAGCGTCAGCAGAGGCAAAAAATGCAGCCTTCCCGTTACTATTGTCGATTGAAATTATGTAGCTTGAGTCAATAATTATTATGTTCGACACTGCCTCAGCTGTACGAAGCTCAATACCCTCAGGAAGCTGGAATACATTTTCATTGCCAATACATTTTGAGTCGAGAATCATACGTAGTCTTACCCCGGCAGTCAAAGCTTTTAGAATTGATGACTTGCATTGTGAGATCAACCTTAACCCCCAGGTATCTAGGCTTGCCGTAATTGAGGTTCGCGAGTCTGCTATTAGTCCATTTATCTTTTCAAATGTAGAGTTTGCATCGAGTATAAAATACCTCCTTTCCTCAGAACCCTTTGGGCGTTGGCTTTCGTCGTTTATCTTCTGTAATGAACTTACTATCTTTCTCATGTTCTTTACTCTACTATCATGGAAGTTGACAATTTCAGTAAAAGCCTCCTCGGGTGGAATTGCGCTGCATATGAGCGGTTTCTGCTTGGAAATGACTGCAAGCTTCTTTTTCTCGAGCTTCTTTATTGTTTGATAAACCTTGGTTCGTGGCAGATTAGCATAATAAGCTATTTCGCTTACCGCTAGCGATCCCTTCCCGATCATGGTAAGGTATGCTCTTGCCTCATATTTTGACAAACCAAATTCTTCAAGGCTACCGGGAACATCACTATACGTATCAGTCATCATACCCTTAGCAAATTAAAAACTAAAGGTAAAGCGGTTAGTCAAATACATTGAATTAAAGTTCAAAAAAATGCTGAGCTGTTACTATAGGTGGTTGTTACTGCAGTTACAAAAGATTACGGTACATAGCTTGTATTATTATAAGATCAGAAGCCTGGTAGTATGAATTCAAAATGGGTAAAATCTGAATCAGTACTAGATAGCAATGACAGAGATGCTAATAGTAATAATAATAATGATAATTATCAAACATTCTCTCTGCCTAAACCAGGAGGGCCGCTGAAGCCAAGGCTTGATGCAGTGGAAAAAAAGATACGGGTTCAGATTGATCGGCTCGAAGAGCTTGGCCGCATAAATAGACTAAAAGACGCTGAGATTTTTACCAAGTTGATGGATTCCTTAAAGAATAACAACACACAGCAACTGACTTTATTATCATCAGAACTCATGCGGTCAAGACAGCTGGCAAGAGTTCTATTGTTATCATCTGTTTCGTTAGAAAAACTAACATCGAAGATTTCGTCTGCATCCGACTTTGGCAATCTAGTGATGGTCTTAAGCCCTGCTATGGCGGTCATAAAGAATCTTAGATCGTCCATTACACCACATGTGCCCGAAATGGAGGGAGGGTTAGGGATTATATCTGAGCTATTGAGTGGTATCTTGGTGGATGCCGGCCAAGTGGGCGGCTTTACTATAAATTTTGAGAAGGCGAATGAACAAGCGGTGCAATTCCTAGAAGAGGTTTCAAAAGTGATAGATCAGAAGATGAAAGACGAATTCTCAAAAGTACCCGAGCTGCCAGTTATACCCATTACATTTTTCTAGGCGGCATACCAGTATTTGCGAATAGCCGCAATAAGAGACAAACTACACAACAACTTTTGTTAGCACTTTTTTATCGTTTTTGCATTGTCCTTCTGGCAAAAATACTATTTTTAGCGGCCAGACAAAGAAGATGGGATCCAACCATTGAGGCTACAAGACACGCTGTCTATGGATTCCAGTTGGTACATTTATCTATTCGGGGAGCAACAAGCATCCCATGCTGTAATCCTAATAGATCTGCAAGGTCCCAAGAAGGGAGGATGAAGCAGCAGTGGTCGTGGCAGCAGAGCCATGAAGGTAGGCAGTTAGCACAGGTGCAAATTATTTTGTTAGCTAGGCAATATAGATTTACACATAAGTAATTCAAAGCAGAGAATCCAATCTGCCTTGAACTGTATTTATGAGTCTCGCACCACAAGAACTAGAAAATAGCGCTAGCAAGTATGCAGCTGAGGCAATCAGGCTGGACTCTCAGGGCTCACGAGGAATGGCAATTAATTCATACCAACGGGCCATTGAAGCTCTCGTCAAGCTCGTTCAGATATATCCGGATTATAAGTTAAACAAAGTATACATGGAGAGAGCCAACGCATATCAGAACAGGATCAAAGCTCTCCAAATGTCTCACGGTTTGGAAGAAGATAGGGTGGCACCGACGCAAATTGATAGTATAAGAATGGATCCTCCAAATGGGCATGGAAGTAAGCCCAGCACTAATGCTCTCTTTTCTAAATCGGACAGTAATTCGGCATCCGCCAGGTCAAGTGGAAACGTTGAAACCCTCAAGGCAGATTTTGACGACTTGGTGATGAAGGAAAAGCCAAAGGTCAGTTGGAAGGAAGTTATAGGTCTTGAAGATGCGAAGAGGGCAATGCGAGAATCTATCGTATATCCGACAAAGAGAGCAGACCTGTTCCCGCTTGGTTGGCCTCGAGGTATATTACTTTATGGCCCGCCAGGTTGCGGCAAAACATTACTTGCCGCAGCAGCAGCAGCAGAGATTGACGGCTATTTCATTAACGTCGATGCTGCCTCTATGATGAGTAAGTGGCTAGGTGAAGCCGAAAAGAATATTTCCAAATTATTCAAGATGGCTCGCAACCTCACTGAAAGCGAGGGAGTACCGGTTCTATTGTTTATAGACGAAATCGACTCGCTACTTGGAACGCGAAACAGTGAGGTTGGAGGAGAGGTCAGGGTCAAGAATCAGTTTTTGACTGAGATGGACGGCATCAATGGCAAAGGTAAAGAATCGCAGTTATATGTGATAGGTGCAACAAACAAGCCTTGGAGCCTGGAGGTAGGCTTTCTGCGCAGGTTCCAGAAGAGGATTTATGTCACACTACCAGCTAACGCATCAAGGACAAACCTTTTCCTGCAGTATACCGGCCCATTGAACGTCGACGGGACATTAAGGGTCGACGAACTTTCCAAAATAAGCGAGGGGTATAGTGCGAGTGACATCAAAGACATCTGCCAGTCGGTTCAACTGCGCGTCGTAAATGAACTGTTTGAAAGCGGTAAGGCAATGGAAGACGGTACAAATCCAAGACCCATCAATATGAGCGATTTTAGGGAAATATTTAGGATCCGTAAACCCAGTGTCAGCGTTGATATGATAAGAGCATATATGCGTTGGAGCGAGCAATTCAAAGCGCTTTGATGACATGCTTTTTTTCTTTTCTTCTCACTGTGAAGTGTAATTATCACCTCTGGAATTTTTCGGCATCCTGCAAAGCCTCAAGTTCCTATTCAGACCCAAACGCCTGTTCAATCTAGTAGCTTGCCAAAAAACCTCGTTTGTTATACAAAAAAACTCGTTATTAGGTAGCCTTGTTCCACTTGTTACTAAGTGCCCATAACCCTTTATATAACGAGACCAATGGAAAAAAACCGCAAATGGTTTTTGAAGATATGCTGCCCATCGGAGCTTCGATTGCCTCGATGGGTGTTGCAGCAGGGTTTGCCGTCTGGGTTGGAAGACAGCAAAGCGGAACGGAAGGCATGATGAAAATTTCGTCTGCGGTCAGGACTGGCGCAATGGCCTTCCTTAGAAGAGAATTTAAGATAGTAATACCAGTGGCAGTCGCCCTTGCAGTGATTATTGCTTTTGCTTCAAGCTTTTCAAATGGAGTTGCTTTCGCAGTCGGCGCCGCACTATCTGGGATCGCTGGTCTGGTTTCGCTCAGGATCACGGTCAAGGCAGCTGTGAGAGCCGCTCAGGCAACTGAAAAGGGCCTTGGCCCCGCATTTGCCTCCGCATTTAGGGGCGGTGCAACGGTTGGCCTATCAGTGCCAGCAATGGCGTTAATAGGGATAACCGTGCTCTTCTTTGTGTATCCTGACCCTCTGATGATTGCTGGAGTTGGTATTGGCGCAAGCCTCATCGCATTATTCATTAGAGCTGGCGGCGGCATCTTTACAAAAGCTGCAGACTTGGGAGCTGACCTTGTAGGGAAGGTTGAGGCAGGCATTCCAGAGGACGATCCGAGGAACCCAGCTACAATTGCAGATAATGTTGGCGATAACGTGGGTGATGCGGCTGGCATGGGCTCTGACGTCTATGAATCATACATTGTCACGATACTTGCCGCCATGCTGCTTGGTGCGCTTATCGCTCCTGGAAGCCTGGAAGCAATAGGCGGCGAAAGATTCGGGCCGACGGTGCTTCCATTGGTGGGGATCGAAGTAAATCCAATGGTGATTTACCCAATGCTGATAGGAGCTTCAGGCTTGATAGCGTCAATAATAGGTGCCATGACGATAACTTCGAGAAAGATATCTGACCCAATGAAGCCGCTCAATGTTGCGTTTATAGTAACCGCTGCAATAGCCATTGGGCTCAACTTTCTGTTCACAACGGCCTTTCTAGGCTATAACCTGCTCTCGTATTCACTGTTTGCAACCACGGTGGTGGGAGTGATACTGGTACCAGTAATACAGAGAATTACTGACTATTTCACCAACTCCAAGTACAAACCCGTGCAGGAGATTGCAGACTCGACCAAATGGGGATACGCCTCTAACACACTCACTGGCATCGTTATGGGCATGCGGTCAACCGGACCGTTTATGGTTGCCATAGTCATTGTACTTGGCGTTTCATATGCCATTACTTATGGAGTGACTCAGGACCCGCTCATGGGAATCTATGGTACAGCGATGGCTGCAATGGCGATGCTCAGCCTTGCGGGGATCGTCCTTTGTATTGATGCATTTGGGCCAATAAGCGACAATGCTGGCGGTATTGTTGAAATGACTAACATGGGTGAAGATAATCGAACGATAACTGACAAGATAGACGCCGCTGGCAATACCACCAAGGCCATAACTAAAGGGTTTGCAATTGCAAGCGCAGGCCTTGCTGCACTTGCCATTATACAGGCGTTTCAGCTTGAGGCTGACAGAATATTCCCAGTCATGATGTTTGAATACTCGCTTTCAGATGTGAGGCTTGTAATTGGGCTTTTGGTAGGTGGCCTCATCCCATTCTTTGTAACAAGTCAGCTTATCGCAGGAGTAAGTAGGTCAGCTTCAAAGATGGTTGACGAAGTGAGGCGTCAGTTTAAGGAAAAGCCAGGCATAATGGACCGCACGGAAACTCCAGACTATGCTAAATGCGTGGACATTGCAACGACGGCAAGCCTAAGGGAGCTTTGGAAGCCGGCACTCGTCACAATTGCTGCGCCAATTGTAATAGGAGTATTGTTAGGTCCAACCGCTGTGGCAGGCGTGCTGATGGGTGCCGTGGTGAGCGGGCTGTTCCTTGCATACCATCTTGCAAACAGCGGAGGCGCATGGGATAACGCCAAGAAATACATCGAGATGCAAGGTAAGAAGAAGACTGAGGCTCATGCAATCGCAGTAGTGGGAGACCTGATTGGTGATCCATACAAGGACACGGCTGGGCCAGCGCTCAACACGGTAATTAAGCTGCTCAACACTGTAGCCATAGTGTTTGTGCCAGTATTCATCGCAATATTGCCTCTGTAATCAGTGTTGAAAAACTGCATTGGTCTTCTACTGAACGACATAACTGCTGAAATAACTCCAATTACCTCGAAGGCGATGATTCTGAAACTATAGATATATCTGGCTGTAGCTCTGCAACAGAAGAGAAGAAGAAGATGAAGAAGAAAACCCAAATGCTGAGAAAGATGGGGCTACGAACGCTAATACTTTCTCGCATGAATTGTGAAGATAAAAAATTTGATCGTGATTAAGGATAGTGTGCTCTAGCTTGAATAGCCAAAAACATAAACGCAGGCTCCGCTATCGAGGTTCTCACATAGATGCACTTTAGTGTCAACTTCAATGCCAAGGATATCGAAAACAATGTTCGAGATTATCTACGTAACATTGACTTAGCAGCTCACTTAGAGGCTGAGCTGGCAGGCAAAGAGCATATCGGCTACATAGAGGGACCTCCTACAATGAATGGTGAGCCCCATGTGGGTCACATCCGAGGCAGAATTATCAAAGATCTTTGGTACAGGTTTAACACTTTACAAAAAAAGAGAGTTATCTTTCGTGCAGGCTGGGACACACAGGGCTTGCCAGTAGAGCTCCAAGCAGAAAAAGAGCTTGGGCTGACAGGCAGCAAGGCAGAAAACATCAGCAAGGTTGGTGTAGAAAAAATTGTTGAAACTTGCAAAAAGATAGTCCATCTGTACAACGAGAAATGGGTTGCAGTCGACAAGCTGCTTGGCATGTCGTTTGACTATGAAAAGGCATATTGGACTTTCCATGATCAATACATAGAGCGAGAATGGCAGTATTTGAAGAAGGCATGGGAAAGCGGGGTGCTGAAGGAGTGGTTCAGAGTAGTCGCCTACTGTCCATCTTGCCAAACATCTCTGAGCAATGCTGAGGTGAATCAGGGGTATGAAACTGTTGAAGACCCCTCTTTCTACTACAAGGTAAAGCTGAAAGACGAAGAAGAAGAAGATGTGTACCTGATAGTGTGGACGACAATGCCTTTTACAATCGTTACAGATGAAATGGTAGGAGCAAATCCCAAGGCTGATTATAATTACGTACGCATTAACAATGACGAGCTCTGGGTTGTCGGTGCCGACAGAATGAAAGACCTTATGAAGGAATTGCATATTGAAGACTTCACAATTGAAAAAACGGTCAAGGGAAGCGAGTTTGATGGTCGATATTACGTCCACCCTTTGCTCCATATCATACCAAGCCTAGCAGAGCTCGCAGAGAACAAATCGATCCACTTCGTGGTCAGTGACGACTTTGTTGATACAGCCACAGGCACTGGTCTTGTACACCTGTCACCAGCAAATGGCGAACAAGACTTTGAGATAGCGACGAAAAGAAATGTTCCCATTTTTGTACCAATAGACGATAGAGTTATCTTTACAGAAAAAGCTGGGGCCTTTAAGGATCTCTTTGTCAGGGACGCTGATAATAAAGTAATGCAAGCAATGAAAGAAGCTAACGCGTCAGTCAAGATAGGGAAGATAAAACACCAATATCCTACGTGTTGGCGTTCTCATCACAAAGTAGTATGGCTCGCTCGGCGCGAATATTTTTATATTATTGAAAACTTGGGGGATAAGCCGCTGCATGCTGCAGAGAATGTACAATACTATTTTGATCAACCAAAGAATAGATTCGTAGAAATCATTAGAGAACAGCACCCTTGGTGCATATCAAGGGAGCGCGTTTGGGGTACTCCTCTTCCCATATGGTCATGCAGCAAGTGCTCTCACAAAGACTTTCTCTTCTCAAAAAAAGAAATTATAAGGAAGGCGATAGACCCCCCTGACGGTCATGACTTTGAGCTTCATCGCCCCTGGATTGATAGGATCAAAATAAAATGCGAAAAGTGTGGAGCGACCATGCAGCGGGAGCCGTTTGTTCTTGACACATGGCACAACAGCGGCGCTGCGCCCTACGCCTCGCTTACTGATCATGAATACAGAGATTTGATCCCTGCGACCTTTTTGACAGAGGGTATCGACCAGACAAGAGGATGGGCATACACTCTGTTGATGGAAAATGTTATTATGAAGCAGTCATCTGTCGCACCATTCAGCTCGTTCCTTTTCCAAGGGCATGTCCTTGACGAAAAGGGTAACAAGATGAGCAAGAGCCTTGGCAACATTGTTGAGGCTGATGCACTTTTGATGGAAAATCCAGTAGACCTTGTAAGGTTGTACTTTATGTGGAAGTCATCCCCAATTGAATCGCTTAATTTTAGCATCGAGGAAATGAAGACAAGACCCTACCAGATACTAAGCACGCTTCATAATCTCCACGTATACTTCAAACAGAATAGCGAATTTGATAAGTTCAGTGGACAAGAGCACACCCTTAAATGGGTAACAGATAATGGTCTTCTGGGGTTACCCGAAATTTGGCTTCTCTCAAAACTCCAGAAGTTGGAGGAAGAAGTAGGGGAAGCGTTGAAACGTTGCCGTTTTCATGAAGCTGCCAAAGCGATTGATGCATTTATCATTAATCAACTTAGTCAAACCTATGTTCCCATAACAAGAAACATAATCTGGGACGACAGTCCAAATAATCTTCGCAAGCGGCTCGCAGTATACGCAGTTATAAGCCATACATTGATGCAAATAGACATAATGCTTCACCCACTGTCTCCGTTCATAACTGAGTACCTGTACGCCACGTGCTTTAATAAAGAAAAAAGTATCCTGCTTGAAAGCTGGCCCAAGAGTAATGAAAAATACATCAACTCGAGCACAGAGTCAGTATTTGACAGGATAAAAGAAATCGTCTCGGTTGCAAACGCAGCAAGAAATCTGGCTGGTCTTAAAAGGCGCTGGCCCATAAAGGAGGTCATCATATGCGGTCAGAATTTGAAATCCCTTGAACTGGAGGGTGTGTCTTACTTGCTTGAGAATCAACTTAACACGGATCACTACAGACTAGTTGAAATAACGGCGGGTTCTCAGTTTGAAAAGGTTGCTAGCCTCCTTAGTAAAGATATGCCCATCGCTGTCAATGTATCATTGATTAGGAAAAACATTGCTCCTAGAGTCAGGGCAGACATCGATAAGGTTTCAGAAGCATTTCATAGAGTTGACAAGTTTGAAGTTGTACACGCTTTGCAAAATCCCGATGGCTATCAACTTAGATATGATGGAAAAACAATTACGCTATCGTCATCCGATATAGAGCTTTCTTATAAAGCCAGAGATGGATTTTCAAGCTCTGAAAGAGATGGCCTCGTGGTATTCATTTCCACCATGCGCGATAAGGATTTGATTATTAAAGGATTAATAAGAGATCTTGCAAGACAGCTCCAGCAGCTTCGCAAAGAGCGACAATATAACCCAACTGACATATTGAATGATGCATACGTTGTGGGATTGACAGAGGAAGAAATGATTAACCTATCAATGATGAAGGATGACCTGAGCTATCTTGTACGTGTGAAGAATATCACTTTACTGGGAAAGGCAGATACTAGCATGAATGTAAGATACAAAGTTGTCGAGATAGATGAAAGAGAATTTAAAATATCTGTTGAATAAATCTGAATCATATATGGCATTGCGTCTGGTGTTAGCTGTCATTATTTCTCCATAGCACATTAGTAGCAAAAAAGACATTATGTTAGCAAACACTCCAGACTCTGAAAACCTAGGATAATAGCTCGCCACGCTTGTAACACTCATGGTTCAGCAAACAAGTAGGTCTCAAACTTCCAGCTTGTTTGTACCTGGCATTTCAGATGGAGACAATAGATATTAGCAGACGAATTAAATCTAAATAGATCCAGCTACGCACTATAATTGAAATGGTCAAGTTTGATGGTATCAAGGGACAAGAACTGCTCGATGTTGAGGAAAAGAAGGGTGAGCTTACTCTCATCTTCAAGGATAACCGCTATCTTTTTGTTAAGATTCAGGATGGTCAGATAGTGGCAGACTCGGTGCCAGAGTGACGAGCATATATCAATCCTTCTTAAGATTCACGTACTTTTCATACATGGAAAGGGCGGTTTCTTGAGTTAAGGATTGTACAGACCCCGGCCTCATAAGCCTTATCTTTTCTATTGCTTTCTCTGCGGAAAGATTCTCTTTTTTTATCAAGTAAGCAGCAAGCACAGCACCTGTTCTTCCCTTGCCAGCAGCACAGTGGACGAGTACCGGTTTGCCACTGCTAATGTTCTTATCTATATAATCCACAGCTTCATCCATAACTTCCATGCTGGGGGCCCCATAATCCTCCACCATCAAATGTAAGTAATCTATATCGCCACCGTCCAACCATTTTGAAGGAAGAGGAACTTCTCTTACCGATACAATAGACCTGATACCTTTCTGAATGAGCCATCTGAATTCCTCCTCATTGACAGGTAGCCCAGAACCGGCCAGTTTACCTTCCTCGACCCAACTGAAGTTAGTGGGTCTGTCAGATATCATACCATGGAATCGCCTATAGGCGTTACCTATCTTCGTCAAACATCTCTGTAAAGACCTTTACACTTTATTAACGATGTCTTGTCTTTTTTGGTGTAGAAGGTATTTAAGAGCGTATTTTTCAAGCCAGATGAGGTTTATAGCAGATTAATTTAACAGACGGTAAATACACAATATCCGGGACACTCCTGTCTGAAGTCTAAAGAATAATTTTACTATTAATGCAAAGGGTCCAATTTTTTGCTGATTGAAGTGACCAACGAAAGGGAGTATATCTCTTATCTGATCTATAACGCACAAAAACAGCATAATGGGACTCTGCCTTGGAGTTCTTCTTTGCTTTCTTTTAATAAATGAATTAAAACAAGCTCTCATTTTTGGTAGTGTTAGCCTCGTATATGTTGATATGATGGTATAAATGGCTATTACCTCTGTCTCCTTATTTTTTAGCAAAATTGAAGACATACAACGATTCAGAGATAATGATGGTAACACAACATTATAACATGATGCTAAGCAACTAGTGATGATATATATTCCGAAAGATTACCTCAGAGTTATCACTATGCAACAAAGAACTGTTTATTAATAATGTCTAAGTATCGCAATGCTACACTGAGATATGCTAGAAGCAAAATGCCCCGATTGCGGTAAGAGAGCAGAGGTGAATGATGACATGACTGAAGTAACATGCAGACATTGTGAATTCTTTGCATCATACGATGATTACTTAGAAATAATGAAGGGCAAAGCAGTTGATATCTCAGACAACTTTCAGATGAACTGGGACAGAAGCCCTTTCTGACTACCACGTTAAACCTTTTTCACTACAGTCCATATGTCCACCACAATTTGTACAGACCATGTGGCAGGTTTGCATATGCTTCATTTGAAACCCGCAGCGGGGACAATCGATTACCTCTTCCTCTTCTCCCACCAATAGTCAGTTCTCAAGTATATCTTTTAACTGTTTTTGCCATGGACCTAGACGGGTTTGTCTGTTTATTTGATATCTGAAACCCATATCGAATAACGCGTTGCTTAGAGGATACCCTGAGTCATGATCCTAAGATCTGTACCCAAAGAGATAGATCTCCGAATTACAGATAATAGCGCATCTATGACCATGAAGAGCCAATACGTGGGGGTTATTTTCTGATAAAAGAAGGGAGGATAACATTTGGCCAAAGGTTAATTAAACCTTGGATGTGCGTCATTTTTAGTTTGGCTCAGTTCAAGCTGACGATTTCAGATAAAAAAGGAAGGACGATTGCTCAAGAACTTAGAGATAAGACAGCTCAACCACTTTTGGGCACAAAGGTTGGTGGTATAATTGATTCTTCTATCATTGGCGTCGCTGGCGGCAAGCTAAAGATAACTGGAGGTAGCGACAAATCGGGTACTCCAATGCGGTCAGATGTGCACGGCGGCGTAAAAAAGTATGTCTTAATTCCGACAGGCGTTGGCAACAGAAGCGAAGCGAGAATCAGAAAGCTGGTAAGAGGAAACATGGTCACTGAAGAAATTTATCAGCTCAACTCCGTCCTTATCGAAGGGGTTTTGCCTGAAAAACAAGAGAACGTCAAAGGCAGCGGAAGCGAAACTGAGTCCGAAAATAAAAAACAATAGTTCCGTACCTTAATATCTCCGGGAATTTTAGGATACTAATTGTTGCATTGGAAAGAGACCCTGCCAGAATGGTATATCAAAGAATATGGATACCAGCCATCCGTAAATATTGGCACCTCAGGCCATGTAGATCATGGTAAGACGACTCTTGTCGAAGCCATTACAGGAGTCTGGACTAGCGCTCATAGTGAAGAGCTCAGAAGAGGCATCACCATCAAAATCGGCTACGCTGATGCTGCGTTTTACAAATGTGCTGAGTGCCCTCCACCAATATGTTATAGCACCCAACCCCAATGTATTAATTGCGGAGGTAAAAGCGAACTTCTCCGCGTGGTGAGTTTTGTCGACTCACCGGGTCACGAAAGCTTGATGGCAAATATGCTTTCCGGTGCGGCTTTAATGGATGGAGCAATTTTGGTCATGGCGGCTAATGAAAAGGTGCCGCAACCACAGACAAGGGAACACTTGCTTGCTCTCTCTGTGCTTGGCATACAGCAGATCGTTCTAGTACAAAATAAAGCTGACCTTGCACAGTATGAAGAAGCACTTGACAACTATAGGCAGATCAAAGAATTTGTTAGCGGAAGCATTGCAGAAAAGGCTCCTATAATCCCAGTATCAGCCCAACATAAACTCAATATCGATGTGCTCATCGAAGCCATTGAAAAAACTATCATGACTCCTACACGTATGAAGAACGCCGAACCGATAATGCATGTGTTGCGTTCATTTGACGTCAATAAGCCCGGCAGCCCAATCAATCAGGTTAAAGGTGGCATAATAGGCGGCGCACTAGTACAAGGTCAGCTGAATGTTTCAGACGAAATTGAGATCCGTCCGGGAGTTCTGGACGAGAAAAAAGGAAAGTATGAGCCTATTTCGTCAGAGGTATCAACGCTTGGAACTGGCGCAGGTCTCGTCAAATCGGTCAGGCCAGGAGGGCTTGTTGCTATAGGCACTAAACTTGACCCCACATTTACCAAGAGCGATTCGCTCATCGGTTCCGTGGTAGGTAAACCGGGGACACTCCCAGACGATGTAGAAGACATTACCATAGAGGTGGTGCTTTTCGATACCGCTGTTGGCACTGCAGAAATGGTTAAAGTAGAACCCCTTAAGGCAAAAGAGCCAATCAGAGTCAACATCGGCACAGCAGCAGCAAGCGGCTATGTTACAAATGTAAAGGACAGCAAGGTTGAAGTAAAGCTGAAAAAGCCAGTATGTTTGATGCCAAAAAGTAGGGTCGCTGTTAGTAGAAGAATATCTGAAAGATGGCGTCTGATTGGCTCAGGAATTGCTACGTAGCATATGCAAATTCTATGCGACACGAGTTTCTTAATGATCCTTGTTTCAAAACCCCTAAAGCGTGTCGCAAAGATCGAATCAGATTTTGGGAGACTTGACTTTCTAGTCCCTGACATAGTAGAATCAGAGCTAGAGAGGCTGGCCCAAAAAGCCGGTCCAAAGAGATCCCGCTTGGCAAAAACGGCACTTGAACTTGCAAGAACGAAATTCCGTAAAGTGCATGTTCCACCTGCAAGACACGTTGACGATTCTATAATTGATTTTGCAATGACTCAAAAGTGTGCGGTAGCAACAATAGACACCAATCTGCGTCGTAGGTTAATAGCCAATCAAGTATTGGTCTTAAGCTTAAGCAAAGATAATCTCATTGTTGCAAATCCGAAAATTAAAGGCAAGGATCACCTTTAAATAAAATTCGCGATGCCAAGGTATACGGGAGTAATGATAGTATGCTGCACCTCAATGGAGTCAAATTACATTGGCTTGGTCATGATGGCTACAAGATAACAGTCCAGGACAAGATCACTATTTATATTGACCCCTACCAGATTTCGAGCTCACACCACAACAAAAAAGATGCTGACATTGTTCTCGTTTCTCATAACCACTACGATCACCTAAGTATAGACGATCTCAAACAAGTTGTTAGTAACAACACCACTGTCGTGGCCGCCACTGAGTGCATCGAGCAGCTAAGTGACATCAGCCCTGCAGAAACTAGAGCGGTTGCTCCAGGAGATAAGATCAATATTCATGGCATAACCATAGAGACCGTACCTGCATACAATACGAACAAGCATTTTCATCCAAAAGCAGATGGAAAGGTCGGTTTTATCATTGCTTTGAATAATATGCGCATATATCATACTGGCGATACGGATGATATTCCAGAGATGAGTATGGCCAAACCAGACATTGCGCTAGTGCCAGTATCTGGGACCTATGTTATGACTGCAGAGGAGGCAGCTAAAGCAGTAAACGAAAAGATAAAGCCAAAGAAAGTGGTTGTCCCAATGCATTATGGATCAATAGTAGGCAGCGAAAAAGATGCAGCTAAATTCAAGGACCTTGTAACAACATGTCCTGTTCAAATTTTAGAGAAGGAATAAAACCTGCAGGCAATGTCGTGCAGACATTTAAATTTGGTATGTATCGAAAATACGATCCACATACGAAGCCAAAAAATTAGAGGCGAAAAGCTCTTCTTAAGTAATATTTAGAAAATTTAATGCCTATTTTCATTAGAACATAATACAAAATCTTATTCTATCGGGTAAACTTCAAGCCCTCCGTATCTATTCTTGATTATGTAATTTCTCATAGCATGTATACTACGCATTGGATGATACCTCGTCTGTATGCGCTAAACAGTCAGTGAATTTGATAGTGTCCAGACGCCACTCTACACTACAGCCACATGTGAAGATCCTTTTTTCGTTACTGTTGTTATTTATGCAAGGTCACCTCCTGTTTTTGTTGTTCGTTGTTATATGTTGCTATACTATCATAAGAGGTAGTAAGCAAAGTGTTTGTTTCTTTGAACAAAGCCAAAAATTGTTTCCCTCTCTCCGTGATAGAATATTTTCTATCTTGAGTCGAGTATGACAGCAACCCTGCTTCCGTCAGATATGTGGCATAATCGCTTACCTGCTTGAAATTGAGGATTGCCTGATACATAATTTTCGAGCGCGTGAGAGGTTCATTTTCTACAGATTGAAGGATCAAACCAATGATCTCGGTACTACCTCTAGATTTCAGATTCTCCCACCTCAAATTCTGAAATAACATATTGCGCACTATCAGACCTGTATAGAGATCTTGACCTGTATACCGCTTGCTTGAGCTGTAAATGTAAAGAAGTATTTGCAGCGTATGCCTCGTATGGAGCAATGTAAGATAGTTTATCATTTCGCTCAATGTCTACCGCTATTATAGGATATCGCATCAAGTTTCTATTGATGATGGTAGTTTATGTCATAAATAAAGCTAGACATAAGATCTACTAGAAGGCATTCTTGAGTATTCTTATAGAATACGATGTCAGTTTACTCAAAAGCAAAAGAGGTTAATATTTCTGCATTCTAAGAATACAGGGTCTAATAAAAGTTAGAATATCTCTAATTGCAGATACAGAATACTGGATAGCAGAGACACTAATCGGACCAAGGCAGGGTGGAGTTTGAAGCTCATAAAACAAGTTTGTGACTTACCGAGTTATAGCATGCGCTACAGTTCTTGCTATCTGACTTTTATTGTCCCTAATTATATCCACGGTTTCTGCAAACTTGACATCTTCCACTCCTGCCATAGAATCAATGTCTGTCATCATATCGTGTATTTCAGCGGTTGTCTTAAAGTAAACCATAACCGCTAAGATTATAGTGCCATCGATCTTTATAGCGATAGATAGAATATGATTGGGGTATTTTGAAAATATCTTACTGACAATTTCTTTTCCAGAACCGTTTTCTGGATATACGGTCATCTCGCCAATTCGAAAGCCTTGTTTTCTAAGATCGATCTCATAGCGTCGTGTCAAGATAGTATTTTCAAGATATCTCCTTCTTCTTTGAACTGTAGAAAGAGGAGCCTTGTGCTTTTTTGATATATCAGTCGATGAGACAAAGGCATCGTTTAATAGGTCTTCAATAATCTTTGCATCAAGAGATCCTAGAACCAACTTACCAGGGTTCTCATTTGGCGTGTGAATGTTATTGGTTTTTGGGTGTTTTTTTTTCAAGTTAAAGACCCTTACCAACACTGATGTGCAATTCATCATTTAAACTATTTGCAACGCCAACTGCCATTTAATAATCATGCATTAAGTGTCGACTAAAGTTTGTATGAAATGCTCTAGGTTTCGATTCGGACCCATTTGACATTCAGATCATTGGATCTCTTCTAGGATCATAACTAAAAAGAAACAATACACTTCCATGCACATGGTATAAAGTACAGAGATGCACAGTCAATGGCAGCTTGATCATATTCTATCGGGCGTCTTACAGTTTGATGAAAACAGAATCTTCAAATTCCCTTAAGTTACTACGACGATTTCTAAAGGTTTGTACCACATCGTATGAAGAAAGATGGCGGAAAAGACATGAGGTTGTTAGTTAACTAAAACCCTCTTTCCTACGGCGGGGATCCCTTCCTCATCGGCCTTATTTTCGGGGGAAGCATTTTCAAAGACTTCTGCCTCTTCCTCTTCTGTCTGGACTGGGACATTGAATTTTTCATTATCTTGTACTACTCTTTCCGCCGATTTTTTCGGGTCATCGTCTGGTTGATCGCTCATCTAACAAAAGCATGGAGGTTATACTAAAAATAGGTTATGCGAGTCATAATTCTAAAGCACACCCTTTTCGATCAGTACTGTATTCGGATAGCTTACGATAGTGCATGGTTTTTACCTTTGCAACGAGTCATGAGAACAAAACCAAGGAGAAGCAGCTACAGAAGTCCGATTCAATTGATTCAATCCTCCTTGCCCACTGCTTTCAATCAGACTTTTTTACTTATGTTCGCTTAACCCAGTACCATACCAGCCTTTTCTGCTACCAAAAAATCTGTTCACAATCACAGTGGCCCCCAAATCTTGTTGTCCTTCCGCATTTTGGACATACTATAGGAGGTTTAACACTCTCTTCTTGGTCTTCTAACTGTAGCCTCGATTGGCTCGCTGAGTCCATGAATACTAGTGTATTACGTTCGATTTAGCGTTACTGTCTAGCACCCATTACTTTAATAAAACTATGGAGTATTATGAGTAGATAAGACAATTCCGAGAATATTTCACCGATAGGAGGGTCGTAGGTTAGGAGAATGCGATACAAAAAAGCCTTGTTGTTAATCATTTATCATCCAACTAAAGCTCGACCTCAAGAACGTCTAATGGGAAAAGATGGAGGGTCAAGCTAGTTAGTAGCGACTTGTTTGGAATTCTTAGACAAAGAGCAAATCAACCAGAAGATACTCAACCTACCTCTCATAGGATTAAAGAATTGGAACAAAAAAGAGAGAGGCTCATGTAGCCCGCCTATTCTTGTAGTGCTTTATTGACCGCCGCCAAATATCCCCTCTAATATTCCGCCGCCTTCAGTGCCGCCAGTTGTACCGCCTTCAGTGCCGCCAGTTGTACCGCCTTCAGTGCCGCCAGTTGTACCGCCTTCGGTGCCGCCTTCAGTGCCGCCAGTTGTGGCGGTCAAGTTCATTTCTGCGCCGCTGGCACCGCCTAGTGCATTGAGGGCTAGATCCAAGTTCATGAGAGCACCTTGGGTATCATTGTTCTGTAGCGCAGTGCGTGCTTCTTCCAGGTGCATTCTTACCTGTGACACAGAGTCGTTTCCTTCAGCTCCTGCTCCCGTCATAGTAGCGTTTCCGCCCTGCGTAGCTCCTCCACCACTCGTTGTTGTAGTATTAGTAGCTCCGCCAGTTGCACCACCTGCTCCAGTCATGTTCTGCTGTTGTGCTAATACTGGCTGCTGATAGCTGCCAATTAGTGATAGTCCTGACAGTAATATTGCTGCAGTAACTATGGCGCCAGCCATAGGAATAGTAGCTATTGGTTTAGTAGCTTTCTTTATTTTATTGTTCATTCCGTTATGAGAACTCATTAGCTCGAATGTGAGCGATATAGAACTTAACTATTTCCATCTAACATTTTCACGACTAACACCACATCAGAATGGCGTAATCAGATTCGAGAAGGAAGTGGCATTTTTGCAATTCCTTCGAGCCGTGTAATCTCCTATATAAAATATTTTCATTAACCGTATATTTTGTACTTTATAACCAAGTGGCGCGATATATTCAATATGTATAAACTTGAATGCCGCGAAGTGGGATTTGACTGCTCACACACCATGACAGGTGACACCGAGGAGGAGGTTCTGCAAAAGGCTAAAGAGCATGGTACCCGTGAACATAATTTAAAAGAAAGTGAAATTCAAAGTCCGAACATGCAGAGCAAACTACGATCTCTTATGCATCGAACCGACTAGTCTATAAAAGTAAGACATTGGAGAAAAATCAAGATTCAGATATTCGCCGACGTTTCCTTGGATGACGGCAGTATCACGCCAGATTTCATATTCCTATCCACATACACTCCAACTCGGAACTTACTTTTCACTTCACCGCTCATGTCAAAAGCTCAAATGAAAGATAATAGGAATAGCCGAGAAGGCTGTCTCCAGTGCTCTCCTTTTATTTTATTTGGTGCTTCCTTGTTGCAACCTATGAAAGAAGTAGGAAAAACAATAAAGAAAACGGGTGACCATAACTGGAATATTGAAAGAATGCAATCTGAGAAAGATCAAGGGGAATTATCAAGCGGAAGCGACTACGTTGACATGAATTCAAAGGTAGAGGATGTTAAAGCGGCATTGAGCATTAGTCGCAGGACAATGGACAAATGATCAAGACAGGCATTCCCGCTTCACCAAATTATTTCTGTAAAGAATGTTCGTTCGAGTGAATCTGCAGTCATACCTAGCATCGAATTTCCATTATCCCGAGGATTAGATCTTGTATTAGCGAGAGATAGAGTAATGCCAATTGTAGAAAAGGAAATAATATAGGTTGGGGAAAGACATATTTTTGCCTAAGTTAGGTTAGGTTTATTCTTAGAAGGTATCAATTTCTTTACTTATGATTTTTATCAAATCCTGAGCAGAGGATGGTT
>DATAAU010000117.1:0-13477 GCA_036259955.1 Nitrososphaera sp.
GCTGCAGCACTAAAAGGTAATCCTTTGATATCTAAGCTGGGACTCTTGCTCGCTACTCTCTTCTTCTTTCTAATTGTCAATAAAAGTATAATGCAGCAGTAGAAACCACAAAATAAAGGGACTTTAATTTGGTAGTCTCCATAGTAACGCAGCTGGATAAAATACAACTTTATCCACCATAAGAAAACACGAAGAATGCGGTGGGATGGCAGACAGATTTGACCTGATAAGCCCACTCTTACCTATATTCAGTCTTCAAAAGTACGCGTTGTTATTTTGACCCTCATGATAGCTGTTTTATCATGCTTGCTGAGTCCCAATAATCCCTTCTCGCTTTCATCTTGCCGTTTTCAAATTCTCCAAAACTACATAGTCCGTTAGAGAAGCTCTTTCCTGTTCTTTCTTCTTCCTTATACCCTATTGAGGCGTTCTACGCTTCTTCTTCAGTAGATACTACTTCTTCGTTAGGGAGTAACTCTTCTAGTCCTGTCGTTGCTCCTGCTTCTTCTCCTCCCTCATCTTCTTCTGCGCCTCCTACTGCTTCTGCTTCGCCACTGCCAAGAGTTCCGTTCATGCCAAGCATTAACAGAGGGCCAAATGTCTCTCCTACATCATTGGATACTCTAGCTACTGGGACATTACTTGTCTGATTTCTTTCCCACCATGTAACTATTATAGTCTCACCTTCAGCTGCTATTTCAGCGTCTACTGAATCAGCATTGGTTGTGTTGCTCAAGTTAGTACTATTACTAAAAGTAGCACCACTATCTGTAGATGCTCTAAACATTACCTCTTCATTTCCGTTCTCTGTGTTTTTTGTCCACCAAGCAATGTAGATGTTGTCACCAGATACAACACTAGGTGCTTTTCTACTCTCATCACCCAGCAGGTCACCCGCAGCCGATTGAGTACTTTCAACTCTGCTTGCATCTGCTGACTGGAACTGTGTTTGTATCGCTAAAGGTGTACCAACACCAGCGACAACAAGGATTGTTGTTAATAAAATAAAGCTCGTCATTGCTGTTGTCACTTTAGATTTATTCTTGGCATTGTTGAGATTATACATAATAATTTCTCCCTGTGCCAAGCACAAATAGTAAGGATAAAAGACTTTCTCCTTCTTCTTAACCCTATCCCCTTGAAGCGCTAGGCTTCTTTTAATCATCTCAATATCGACCTTATCGCACTAATATGGTCGAAAGTAGCAATGGCGTAGTATATCCAACACCTGATCCGACTGTGGAGGTACTAATACAGAGAACAATTGAAGGATTCAAAGAATGATTAAACCTTGTGACGATAATGACGAATAGAGCTTTAGGTTTTTCGGATTCGGCTCAATTTCGTTGCGGGTTCGATGGGATTAGGACAGGGCATGTAGAAGGGTTCTATCGCTGAGCTTTAAAGGTTATCTATTGCCTTGATGTGATCAGGACCATTTTTGAACCAGCCTCGAATAAAGGGTATGTATGCTCTTCAAATTCAAAATAGCTAGTTTCGTCATTAGGTAATAACGGTACCAAAAAATTCAGGTCCTACATCATCAGGAGTAATCGCTTTCTTAATTGGAGCCGTATTAATGAAAAAGTCGCACCCCGCATCGGTACGTCCGATGATTTCATGGCCATCAATATCTTCTTTAACCCAAGCGGAGAACGGTGTGCTATCTCTCGAGACTTTACCAAATGCCGTAGACGATGTATTTGTGATCCTGTACACTCCGTCAGTTCCCTCTGTTAGTCCAGGGTTTATACGGGTCGCTTGACTTGTATTGAGTTCGCCGTACCCTGCGTTATCCGTGGCGTGGAATATGTTATTACTGAAAGTATTTCCTAACGCACCCGCTGCTTCAGAGGCGGAATTATGAGCTTCAAATGCAAATAGTGTACCATTTCGTGCCTTGACAATATTGCCGCTAAATATGTTATTTTCTGGCTTCTTGCGCTCATTATCTGAGAAGTCTCGCCATCCCCACCGCACACATTGGTCTGCAGTGCCTGTTCCGTTCTCTATTGTGTTTAACACTATCTTGTTATCTTTTACAAGCTCATAGAAACTATGAGTCTCGCCAGCACCCTTCTGACCAGGAGGAGTAACACAATTGCCATTCATAATGACTATTGGATATCTAGCATCGTCATCATTTGAGTTCTCGGTAAAATGGTTGC
The DNA here is from genome assembly GCA_036259955.1 of Nitrososphaera sp. GTDB lineage: Archaea > Thermoproteota > Nitrososphaeria > Nitrososphaerales > Nitrososphaeraceae > Nitrososphaera. The sequence goes on from DATAAU010000117.1 coordinate 2,169, forward strand.
AGGCAATGATGTTGTTTGCGCCACCAATACGAAGACCGCTAGCCTTAAAGTAGTTTGCCTCCACTCTCGTATCGCTTCCATGCCTTAAGGAAAGGGAACCGTCATTTTTTATCCATGAGTTGTGGTAATATGTGTTCCCACAGGATTTATTGGTTACAATCTCGCCGTCTCCTTTGCAATTTGTAAAGTAATTGTATCTGAAAGTAGCCCTAAAGAACCTCTTAGAATTGTCTGATTGGCCAGCTCTAACAGCTTCGCCTCCATCGGGTTTACCCTCTTCGTTAGTCCCATCTGACTCCTTGTCTGCAAACTGATTATATTCTACGATAGGACCCTCACCCTCAGCATTATTCGCGGTATACCTAAGTTCTAAGAATGCTCCCTCTACCTTGTGGTCATGAAAAGAATTGTGATCGCATCTGAAAAACTTGGTGTTTACAATACGCAACCAGTTTTCGTGGTTATTCCCACTTAATTGAACGTCGCACCTTGCAAACCTGTTATGCTCACCGCCAGTGAATACAATGGCTCCGCCGGCAGAATGTCTGTGTTTAAATCCGTACCAGGTAACATGATGGCATCTGCTAAAATTCCAGCCTTTGGATCCTGATAGCGTTACACGGCCAACGTCCTCGGCACGGATAATAATGGGTTTTGTTGAAGTGCCTTGGATACTAAAGCTAGTGTCTCCAGATGATACTGTATAGCTGTCGTCCTTGTTCTTTAGTATTATCTCATGGCCTGGTCTTGCATTCCTTATCGCATTGAGGAACTCGTTGACGTTATTGCATGTTCGTCTAGTATCTATGCCAGATGTGTCCAGATCTGGGGGCACATTCGACATTATACTGAATAAGCGGTAGGCTAGTTTAAAAGTTTATACTATCGGATACTATTAGTGAATCAGGGTCTCCGCTCTAGGGCTAAACCTATAAGCTGTGACATCCGTTCGACCTTTCTGAGGACTGTGTCTAATCGAATGAACATGTTTGATTTCTCAAACCTCCTTCCCGGTCTTCAGACACCCTAGGCTTGAGCAAGAACATTTGCATGGTAATCATTATCGTTGTTCCGCAAACAATGTTGATGATATCTATCATTGGTTTGCGACCTTGAGATTTCTGTATTTACTGTTACTTTTGATACTGTTGTATAAGAACCCGTATAATTTGCGGGTTCGGTGGGATGGGAGACAGATTTGACCTGATAATGCCACCCGCAGTCCTAATCCATCATATAATAAGGTAAAAGATTACCAGAACGTTTCCCCTATAGCCAACTTATGGTTATTATAATCTCAATATTCATTAGGACTAGATTATGTTCTTGGAATATTGTCATGGGATTGGGCAGTAAATTTTCTTAGACTGTTTACAATTGCTAAACCGCAATGTTCAACGATAACCATTCGTTTTTATTTGAGCAAAGAATCTATCTTGAAATACGACTAGGCACGTTGACAAGCAGTTATTTCAAAGGCGATGAACAGACCCAATGGTATTTCATGATTCCTTGATACTCAATACATTATTAGTTGCGGGAGGACTTGCCATGTTGTATTTTGGGTCTGAATGGCTTGTTAGAGGCTCTGTCAACATCGCAAAAAAGATGCGGGTAAGCCAGCTTGTAATTGGATTAACTATAGTTGCTTTTGGCACATCAACTCCTGAGCTAGTTGTAAGTATTAATGCAGCATTAAGTGGTCAGGCCGATATATCACTTGCAAATGTAGTTGGTAGTAACATAGTAAATATCGGTCTAATCCTGGGGTTATCTGCTGCAATCTTTCCTCTTGCAGTTCATATAAATACAGTAAGAAGAGAAGTTCCTATAATGATTGGAGCCGCTCTGGCTCTGATTATCCTATCGCTTTTTGACAATGAAATCACGCAATTAGAAGGTGTTCTGCTGATACTGGCAATCATTGCATTCACCTATTTTAGTTACAAACAGTCGAGGAAAGAAGAAGGACAAGGACGGGAGAAAAACACAGGAAAAACAGAACAAAAATTAAGACCTGATACCTATGAGACTCACACAATACCAATTGAAGATACTACATCAGTTATAGAAACTGCGTCTTTCGCTCCTCCTATTAAGGAGGGAGAAAAGAAGGCTGAGAGCGATAAAGAACCACAAAATGAAACTACTGCTACTACTACTATTGCCAAATCTGCGCTGTTAATCGCAATTGGTCTTGCTTTGCTATATTTTGGTGCCACACTAACTGTTGACAATGCGGTAGTGATTGCTACTTCAATAGGAATATCCGAAAGGATTGTTGGATTGACCATAGTTGCCATAGGAACATCATTACCTGAATTAATTACATCCGTGGTAGCTGCAAGGAAAAAGCATGCTGATTTGAGCGTTGGGAACATTGTTGGAAGTAACATTTTCAATGTGCTTGCAATAGTAGGGATATCAGCCACTATTGCAGGAGTAAGCGTTAATCCGAATATCTTTATAGATTATGCAATTATGATTGCTTTTAGCTTAGTGCTGATTCCTATAATGAGAACAGGATTTATCATAAGGAGAATAGAAGGATATGGTTTGGTCGCTGCGTATTCAGTATATCTTTTAGCACTATTGTTGATGTAAAAACACCGATTAAAAGAAGGAGAAGTAAACTCTAGGAAAAAGTGATGCAACTAAAAGTGATTTCCTTGGTTCACCTAATGCTATAATAACTATCTGCGAAGCTACTTCATGAATCATTATGAGAGACGAAATAAATAAACGGACAACTTTTTACGCGGATTCGGTGGGATGCAGCTGAAAATTGAGCTGGATCTACTGCCGTATACCCTCTCTTAATTTTATCCAGCTTTAAGCTTAAGCTATTGATCCTTTAAGAGAGGGATATTACCTAGCTTTCTCTTGCTGCCCCAGAGAGATTTGTTACCATTTGATGTCAAAAAACTAGGAGAGCAAACAGAGCTATGATTTCATCGCTCGGAAAATATTGTTCTCGCATTTCTTCTTGTTGTTATCAGGCTCCTTACTATTCCTAATGCAATTATCTAGAATCCTAAAAAAGAGGAAGGATGATAGAACCTGGAAACCAAACTTAGGTCAAGGCGCTACTAAATTCTACAGCTGCTATTACCAAATTAATTTATCAATGTCTTGAATATCAGCAGAGTGATCAGTACTTACTTATTTTCTGTTCTGAACGAAGGGTCGCGGATCGAAAGCCACCCTTATCGAACTTATTTGCCCATCATCATTCACGTGATACCATGCACATACAAAGGTTGTCACAGGTGGCTCGCGATAAGTCAGTTCGAAGAGAAGACAAACATCGTTGCTATCTGCTAACTCCTTCCTGATGTCTAATGGGAGTAGATTCGCGTGTTCCAAATATTTCAAGTATGGTTCAGCTCTGTCGAACCCTCTAATAGGCTGCCTGTACTATATGTTATCGCTTATGTAGCCTCTAACAGTTTTGTAGTCTCTTCGCTCCACAGCCTGCCAGAACTCCCTCACGATTTCCTTTGCACTTTTCGCAGAAGATTCATTTTTTTGCATGTATATTCCTTAAATGCACAGGATTTATGATCTCGTTAATTACAACTTTCGATTTAGGGAATTTTATAATCAAGATGTGTGCATAGACTAAGTGGTGGACTCGATAGACTTTCAGCTGCTAGTCGCACTATTTGGCGAAGCACGCCAGAGCTATCAGTTATTAGGCAGGCGACTCTCACTCTCTGCTCCTTCGGTTCGAAATCGTCTCGAGTGATTAAAGGTGAAGGGAATTCTCCAAGGATATATGTTAACGATAAATCCAAGTGTAATTAGCCGTGTTGAGCTTGTCTTAACCTTCCCTGGGGACTTCAAGCTTAAATTGGCACAAGCTGCAGTCCTGCATCAGACGTATCATGGGTAAGCCTGAAACTGGATGGACAGTTGGTTATGGGCCTATGGACTTGTGACGAGGAGAAGAGTATTGACCATATGACAAAAATCTTGGGTGTGGAACCGTCCCGGCAAGCTCTCACTCCACGTAGGAGACACCCGCCAGTGTCGATCACAGATTTGTCAATAATGGATGCTTTGGTGGATGACCCTAAAGTGCTATTTGATGAACTGGTAAAATCTACCAGGCTGAGCTCAAAGACTGTACGAAAGCACCTCAAAACTCTCTTAGAGACAAAAACTATTTCCATAGAGCCTCTTCTCGGTGCATTGACACAAAAGCCGCTTCGGCTTCCTTAATGTGTCCAGCGCTCTTAAACTGCGACCACATAAAACTGAGTGTAAAGCTCACCGACCAGTTTCGCTGGCGTGCTAGCTCTTGAGCTTCTTCATAGATTACTCGCTCTATAGGGGGAAGCTGAGGTTGCTGCTCATATAGCTTATTTGTCAATTTTATTTCATCATCCTCCTTAGCTTCTTAACTTAACGCAACCTATTTTCTGATACTAGAAGCTGTACACTAATAATCATAAGGTCCTTTGAAACCGAAAGGTTGTTGTTGCTGAATTTGTTCTCCAGTAATCCAAAATGAGCTTAATTCAATGCAGTAGTTGCACAATAATAAAAAGTGGACCGGGTGGGATTATTTGAACCTCGACCTCAGCCGTCTCTAGAGCACATCTAAAAAACCATCTGATGGAGAAGAATTTAACTGCTCAAATCCTACCCAATCCACTTTTTTCTTTGCATAGAAGAGCTGTATTGACAAGCTAAGTCTTGAGCAGTCATGTGCCCGTTGCATGATTGTGTTATAGTCTTGGTAGTATGGTAAACATATGATGTACTGCTCACTCGGCTTGTTTCGTGAACCGCTGTCCATAACTAAGGGATTTGAATTCTTGCTCCCACAGTATCCCTGTGGAGACGCTGCCGCTGATTCCGCTTTGTTACCGAAGAGCCTAATTGATTGAAAATAGGTTGTGTTTTTCCAGGTATCTCGAAATGTATACACGCTAGAACAAACAACCAAGCACTAACTGTGTCTAACTGTTATGATATATATAACACGGCTTTTACCAAATCATATAACCCCTCTCCGTCTATACCAATTATGAATGAATATTCTGAGTTTATGCTAATAAAGAGAAAGGATGTTTCAAGTTTAGTGCTACCTTCTTGCCCAACATGCGGGGCTACATTGGACTTGAAACTTCTCGAGTCTTTTGGAAGCAGACGTATTATCAGTGACGATGCAAAATCATACTATTGTAATAATCCACTGTGCGCACCTGACGAGGTAGAACGAAAGCGCCGATTGTTACCCTTTTCATGGAATAGCCAACACTATCCTGTGTAGAAGATAGCACAAAGACAAGTAATTGGCTAGAACCGCAATAATGCAGCAGAGCTTCAAAGCCTTATGTATCAGTAGAGAGCCTGTTATATGGGATTTAGTTAAGCAGCTTTGGATTTTGTCTGATAGTTATCTAAATTGATTCAAAGCAATACCGAAGTTTCATTACAGAAAGAAATGGACCGGGTGGGATTATTTGAACCTCGACCTCAGGCAGCTCAGTCTTCCGCTATAAGGAGGGAGGCTGTCCTTTCAAACAAAAGCGGGCCTTATTTGATTGTCCCAGAGCATAGATGACGACCAGGAAAACGTTGCAAAGAGCATAAGAAAGACTAGCCGGGGAGTTGACAAATTCGCAATTGAGATAGTTGATAGCGATGAGGGTGGCGATGATGATCGTGCAGAGCGATAAAACAGATTGAGTGACCGCAATCGCCAACTACAGACCCTGTGTGTGTTGTGACTGACTTATGCAGCGAGAGAAGAGGAGCCACTAGTAACAGAATGACTGCTAACTACTTTATTCATATGTTCCTCTATGCATCGATTGCTCTGAACAAAAAGAGGAAGAAAAATCAAATTAGCGTTGCTCATGATTCAATAAGTATAATAAAATTTAATCTATATATACTGTAAAATCTAATTTTTACAAGTAATTTTGAAATTTTAGACTTCTTAAATAGAGCGCTAACGATAGTAAGTTATATGAGAAGATTTTCAAAGAGAACATCAATAACAGCTGCAGCATTAGTAGTAGCAGCAACAAAAATAGACTTCATAGTAGCGAGTACGGAGATGTCGCCATGACGATGATGACGACGGTAAAAAAACAAAGACAAGCTTACACAACTGCAGCAAGACTACCTCTACTGCTTCTGATTGCTTCCATGTTGACAGTGCCCGTAATGCTGTTTTCAGCGCCATTGGCTGCAGCCGATGTAGTGTCTGATTGCAAAGACAGCGGTGGCACATATGTTGTGAACGCAGCCGGACAGGGTCATTGTTTTGTCACAATAGAACCTGACTGTCATAAATTGCCTCCAGGAGAGGTGGTGCCAGACCCGGAGCTTTGCATAAAGTCTGGGGGAATCGCCAACGATCCAATATTTGACATCAACGACATATCAGCAGAAGTTGAAGATATTGTGGATGAGTTTACGCCCGTAGTAGTTGACGGCGACCAGATAGCAGAATCAGTCCAAGATACTTTAGACGGGATTGGGGTCAGGATATCTGACGGCGATAATTAATCCCAAATAGAACATCCAGAAGATTCAGCGGATGAGGAAAGGTTTTTTCACACCTTTCCTCTTTCTTCTCCTTCTCCTTCTATCTCAGACTCCAAAATATATCATATCTTAAGGACCGATATCAGTGCGGGTTCGGTGGGATTCGGACCCACGACATTTTAACCCAACAACATTCTGCTGACTGGTTAAGAGCCAGACGCTCTACCTGGCTGAGCTACGAACCCACAAAAAATTTGCAAACGAAAGCCGTATTTAAATTAACCTAGCGAGTTGCACTTTACTCTCGAGTCACCATACAAGAAAAAATTACCTTTGTATCCAATTATTTTGAATAAGTATAACGCTACTCCCATGATGATTTGATAGTGAGAATAATGACAACCTTTGAGGATATTTATTAATAAACTGAAATTATTTGAAGGGGCCTTCCAAGCTATGTAATAAACCTGGACTAAAAATCCGCTACGAACGCGTCTCTCGCTAGAGATGCGTATATAAAATAATAGGCTAAGCAGTAGTAGGGGTCTGCTGTTGTTGCTGTCCACGTTGGATTATCTTCACAATTGCTTCAGAGACAGAGCAGTTAAACCTCTCCTTTTCCTTCAAGATTTGCCTGTACGCATCAAGCGTAATATAGACGGGTATCGAGCCAGTCCCTTCCAGTAATGCCTTAACCCTTAGCAGACCGTTTTCCATTCCTCTTTCAGCAATCTTTTTCAGCTTGACTTTGTCCATAAAGCTGCCAAGTGGACCCATGGGCATATCATAATCGACTGTCATACTAGTTCTGCTCTTGTTCTGGTCTAACTCGTCGAAGTCCACTGTAATCTGCCAGCTCTTAAACGGACCCTCAATCATCTTCGCTACAATCTTGCGCATAGGGATATAATCGATAGTTTCGCAATCCCACTCTAGCTTTTTACCATCAAAATCTCCGCTTATCCTAAAAATAGTACCAACCCCAAACCCATTCTTCACTTCAACAGGGATAACATTGAGACCCATGTTCTCTGGGAACTGGTCGGCCATGTGCTCCGGCCTTGCAAAATAAGTGAATACCTCGCTGATTGGAGCATTAATTTCTATACTCTTATGAATAACGGTCATTGCAGAAGAAGAAAGCTGACGGACTGAATTTAAAGGTTTTGAAAAAAAGAAAATACAGTAGACAGAGATGTATCAAGCCAAGGGGTTGCCTGAAACAATTTCATCAAGGCATTGAATGATGTCTTGTTTTGTAACGGCGATTGGGTTATTGTCTAGATGTCCCCGGTCAGGCATGATGTCATCTGCTGCTTGGTCTAGGGGCTTTTTGAGTTTGATAGGTTCGAATTTGAGCTTTTCGCATATTTTCTTGAAGCGTTCGTAATATACAGACTTGTTGAATTTGTGAGCAATGGTAGTGCAAGAGGACAGAGCGTAGCCGTGCGGGACGCCTTCATTTGAAAAAGCGTACGAGAGTGCATGTCCAAGAGTGGTCGAAGCATTTCCAAAACCTATACCTGACAACATTGCGCCATATGGAAGAAGGTCATGTTTGTCGTTAATTATTGCATCTTCAAGGATGTCAAAGGCTTCCTTGCAGAAAAACTTCGTGAAGGGGTTTGCAAGCTTGCTGTCGTATGCTTCAGAGGCTTGAGCTGCTGCATCACAGGCAGAGTTCCTTAGAATGTTGAATGGGGTCCCAGGCAAAAAATATGGATCTACAACTGCCGCATCTGCAAGAAAAGCTTCATCTTGGAGGAGCTTTTTCTTGTGGCTAAAGCTAATTACAGCATAGGTGGTCATTTCTGCACCTGTTCCAAATGTTGTTGGAATCAATATCTTGGGCTTACCTGTAAGCTTGCCGAGATATTTGCAAACATCCAACGAGCTGCCGCCACCAAGACCTATGTAGCATGAGACGTCTTTAGCCTCATACTCCTTTTTTATTCCCTCGACAATTTCAATTGCAGGGTCAGGTGTTACCTTATCATATATTTCATAGTTCTTGATTCCCATGTAATCCAACCACTTGTTATATATGTCTGGAGTAGTTGTAGTAATTACAAGGGCGTTATCTGGATAGGGGAACTCCTTTGCAGCGTTTTCGCCAAACATAATCTTTTTTGGCATCATTACTTTCCAAGCCATTAAGTACTGGGTTTATCTTATTGGTGTTTTATGTTTTACTAGACAAGACGAGCCTTTTGCTTCCATAGTTGATTGATTGATTGATTGTCTTTTGTCTTAATGATAAATTGCTACTTGCTATCTTTGCGCTTTTAGCTGAGCTATTAAATGATGCTTTTCCAATCTCATAAGATAAACAATTCCAATGACAGTAAAGACCTCAATCGCTTTGGCGAGAATGCCGGATACTCCGATACTTTCGGGCTGATTGTTTGGAGAAAGTGGTGGAGGTAAAATAACCGAGTATGCATATAGCCCAAGAAGAATACCGGTCCCAATAAGTCCAAATATATTGACAGCCATTTTCTTTCGGTAGTAAAGAGAGGCAGGCTCGTTTGCTCCCTGGCCTGTCAAAGTTAGCAGAGTATATACGACACCGTACACAACCTGCATACCGGCAGCGACTAAAAGAAATATGCTGTATTCAAGACGGAGCGACGCATGTTCGGCATAAACGGCAAGATGCACAACGCCGCCAGCTATTGCAGCAAGCATTATCAAGTATCTTGCTGTTTCACCTCTCATGCCTCTCGGGTTTCTACTGCTTTTTTTCATTCTCCTATAATTCCATATTAGGACACCACCTAATACTGAAAGTGGCAAACTGACCGCAATGAACATCATCATGGTCCATATGGTGCCAATATTTTCGGTTATTGAGACGTTGAAGATTGCCCTATGGCAGTCACAGCCTTCATTACTGGATATTGTTGTCCGAGGCGGATCAATTCCGTATTGACTGGTAGGGCCGCCGCCATTTTTTGCCACACTGAGTACTATCTGGTAGCTACCAAGTTCAGGGAAGTTGTAATAAACTTCAAAATCACCTATTTCTTGTCTCGTCCAAGGCCAAGCCTCAATCCGTTCACCTGTTGCTGCAGAGTAAATCTCAACCATAGTATCAATATTGTATATATCGCGACCATTTTGATCCTGAATGCTAAACATGACGGCTACAGGTTCATTGGGCTTAGCATACTCAGGTTCAAGTGCTTCGTATGCATAGTATTCGCCTATGTGGCTCCCTCTGTTGTTGTAATGCGTAAAATGCTCAAAGTGGGCAAACGCGGGGTTAATTAAAGAAAGAGGCACTAACAATAATAATGATACAGTTAAACCCATAGGCATAAAGAGTCGTCGACTCATCATCACAGACTACGTACTATAGCTTGGAATGTCCGTATAAACTATTACTATACAGCAACCGCCGTCAGTAGTCTTCGCGGAGGGAGGGATTCGATGATACTGCCGCTGATGTATTGATTCTTTTATTTTTATTGTCTTTGCTATCCAGTTTGAAGGCAGACAGTGCGGTTATTAACACCATTGAAAATAGCACGAGACCCAGTCCCAGATGAGCAGTCACCAATACTGCATGAAGTCGCTCAACTATCACTATAGCTCCAAGCGTTATCTGTCCTATAACCACACCAGCTGCTATTATTGAAGCAATCTTCATCCCTCTTGGAGCAGCTCTTGATTTGAGCGTAAACGCCATAGTAGCAATAACCAGCATGCCGGTCGTAGCAGCAACGGATCTATGAATATACTCTATTATGAAATCTTCATGAGGCAGCAAACCCTGTGGACATAAGGGCCAATCAGGACAAGTGAGTCCTACACCAGAAGCGCTTACATAACCTCCAATAAATATGAGTGAAAAAAGAACCGCAAGAGTAGTAAAAGAAAGAGCTTTGAGCAACTGCATACTCCATTGATTATCTCTCACTGTACAGTCAACTTGCCTGTCATGTACGGATGCACCATGCAGTAATAGTCATACTGACCTGCAGCTACTTGTGCAAGTGACAGTGTGGCTGATTCTCCACCATTAATTATGCTGGTATCAAACAACTGTGCAGAATTAGGGTCTGTAGGACTGGTTCCTGAGGTTACAGTGTGAGGAAGCGTGTCATCGTTAGTCACTGTGACTTCACTGCCTGCAGCTACTGTCAGCTCATCTGGGTCATAATCAGGGCTGCCCTGTATTGAAGAGCCCGCAAGTATGGTTAGTGTGGTTCCCGCGCCCCCTGCAGCACCGCCAGCACCTCCACCCGTTGTATTTCCGGACTGTGCAGCACCACCACCACCGCCACTCTGTCCTGCGGCAGTAATAGTAAGTTCAGCAGTCATGTATGGATGAACGATGCAATAGTATGGTATAGTCTGTCCTTCGCTTGCACCCTGAATTTGAACAGCAGTTGACTCTTCGCCTCCGTTGACTATGCCTGTATCGAACAATTGTGCAGAGGCGGGATCTTGAGGGCCGGTACCAGAAGTTGAAGTATGTGGAACGGTGTCTTCATTATCCCAGACTATGCTGTTTCCTGCAGGTACCTCAGCGGGGTCTGGATCATAATCTGGACTTCCCTGTACCGCAGCTCCTGCAAGTATCGCAATTCTAGTGGTCCCCTCTTCTGCGGGAGCCGCGCCTTCTTCGCCTTCGCCTTCTTCAGCGGTAGGGCTCTCAGTACGTATTTGCGTTACAGGAGGAGGAATCTCAAACATCTCGTCAAATAAGGGAATTGTGATTCCCGCGCCTATTGCCATTATTACAACTACTATCACTAGCCCTTTTCCGAATCTTCTGGGTGATGTCAAGATCATAG
>DATAAU010000118.1:0-7209 GCA_036259955.1 Nitrososphaera sp.
ATGAAGTCAGAGCGCAAAACTCAGATAGTTTATCCAAAGGATTTAGGCTACATTGTAGCCCGAACCGGGCTCAAGAACGGCTCAAAGGTACTGGAGGTTGGGACCGGTAGTGGAGCACTTACTACCTTCATGGCAAGCATCGTCAAGCCTGAGGGCCATATTTACACTTTTGATGTCAATTCCGAGTTCATGGAGATAGCAAAGCGCAATCTCGAAAAGGCTGGTATGGCCCAGTACGTGACGATGCATCAACATGATCCACATCAGGGTGTAGCTATACGCAACGTTGATGTTGCAACTGTTGACCTTGGTGATCCATGGACTGTTATAGATCAGGTATATGATGCGCTGAAAGGAGGTGGTGCATTTGTAGCAATCTGTCCTACGATGAATCAGATTGAAAAAACTGCAGCACAGTTAAAGAAAAGTGGTTATGTCGATATAGACTGTGTAGAACTCATGATCCGTAACATGGAGGCAAGAGAAGGGATGACTCGTCCATCTATGAGGATGATTGGACATACAACCTATCTTGTCTTTGCAAGAAAGGTCGAAAAGCTTAAGGAAGCGCTCCCTGCATCCACAAGTGAGGAAGAGGAGGAACATGAGACTGGGGATAAAGAAGCAACAGTGTAATAATCAATCAATCAATCAATGGATCAGTTTCCAATACGCCCTGTATAGGGAGCATTAGTCAACCACGTTGGTAAACCCCGTCTATCCTTGAAAAAAGTATCGTGAATCTAGCGAATAATGCGAACGATTTAAGTGACTTGGACTGTCTGACCTTCTAACAAATCAACGCAGGGTCAGATAGATTAACTGCTGTATGAGTATCTCCTTGGAGATTCTCCAATCGATTAACTCTTGACTAGTATTGTCTTTAGCTTATAGAGTTTTTTTATTACATTTGCTACTGAACTATAATATAGAAGTCACATATACTATACCTTACTGAATTTTGTTTATTTCACGTTAAATTTATTGAAGTACAGTCTTCATCATGATGGAACAATATGACAATGGCGTTATTAATGTAAACACTGCTACTGTAGAACTCAAGACCTATCGAAGATTAGTTCCTCCACTTACATTACCTTCTATATTCGTCGTAGTGATATTCGTAGGTCTAATGTCAGCTTATCCTGTGCATGCTACTACGGGCGCTGACACTGAAACTGCGATCACAACGGCTCCTGGTGGAGCATCGGTAGGACCTGCAGGCAACGAGACTAATATGACTGATACAACATCTGAGATGCAATCTGCTTGCTTACCACAAAACGCTACTACCACAAATCCTCCTGAAAATGGTGGTGGTGCCAACGCCACAACAACAAACAACACAACAGCAACTTTTGCACCTGGCGGTGCTAGCATCGGTGCTAACGACACTAGCACATTAAATGCTACTATTGGAAATACGATAACAACAAACAACACAACAGCAACTTTTGCACCTGGCGGTGCAAGTGTATGCTAGCAATAATAAGACCGCGGTCAAGCAAGAACTGTAACTGTAACACTAGAACTATACCAGCTATGGGATAGTGGTATTCAAGAGTCTTGTGGACAGACCTATTGCTGATTCGATAGATAATATGTATGCATTAATCGCCCCCGATCTCCAACAACTACTGAGATATGATGGAAGGTATTGCTCTCCATCTGACTCCGCTGCATTTGAAAACCACTTTGGAAACACGCCAATCTCCTGAGTAGTATGTCAAGTCTATTGGGTAGTTGCTATCTACGGTACCCTCGCAAAAGTTAGTGGCAATTGAACAGAGACACTATTACATAGTGACTATTGAAGGACGCTACTTTTAGTAAAATCATTTTTACTTAAGAAGTTAACCTAGCCAAATTGGTTAATTTTTTTGCTAAGATCGTTCAACCATGGGTTATCTGTAGTTAACTGTCAAAATTGTCCAACTCTCAATTAACTCGTATTTTGCTTACCCTCTTTTTGAAAATATTTTATGCCTCTTATTCTTTGGATATTCTAACCACCACGGATTCCGATCTCGTTCTATCAATGGTGTTGGTTAGGTGAGTCAATTACTCAAGCCAACCTATGAAGTCAATTCTATCATTGTTACTATCCTCGATAGTGGTATGTTTAACAAGTGACTTGCACTACTATTTTCACTGTCAGAGTCACTATTGTTGCATTTTCTTTAGCAAATCTTGCTTCAGCTGACTAAATTCTTCCTCAGAAATGATGCTTTGTTCTTTTAATGAAGCCAACTTCCTCAATTCGTCGGCGATTGATATTTGCGGGTGTAAGACGGTAGTAGTATACTGCGGTGCTGACTTCTTGGCTCCATCTATACCTTCTCTGATAATTGTGAAAAGCTGTTCTCCTTTGTCTTTGGGCAAAGCATCGATTTGTCCATCTTCCCCCCGTCCCCATGCAATCAGTCCGCTATATCTGCTAACCCTGCTCATCTCGCTCAAGCCTGGAGCCCTAATTAGAATTGTAGATGAGAAAACACCTTTCTCTAATTTGACACTTGTCATTTTGTCGTATGGAATATCTTCGATATTTTCGCGCATGCCCAGCATTGTAGGATTCCTGATTATTACTCGCTTGTCAGTTGCAAAAACTATATTAGGTGTAGCCAACGCTGATCCTCCAGGTTTCATCCTCGACTGTTTTGCAACAAATCGGACTTCTTCATCATGATCGAGCCTATTTGCGATTCGACGAATTTCCTCTAGCTCATCCTTATTAGTTATATCTGTGATAAAATGTATTGCAGAGTCATCTTTTTTTCCAATGTGAAAAGGCATACAACATAGAAATTAAGGAAGTATATAACTTAGTTTTCTTAAAATCATAGATCTTAAAAGACAAAAATTGTTGCCTAATCACTTTTATCTTTTTGAGAGCAAGCATTCCTGGTTGACCAATAAAATTGATGCCCTCCCCTTTACCCAAAATACTCTTAGCTGGTCCTTTTCAGGTTCCAATCTTGGACAAAAATCTGCTATGACAACCAAGTGTTACATCAAAATTCTGGTATTATTAAACAGTCAGCCAAAGCATCATCCTGAGAATCATCTAGATTTCTTCTTCTGCTGATGCTTCTTCTACTATGATTTCTATGCTGTCAGATGCAGTTTCTTCCTCACTGTATAAGACATCCACGGTCACATTATACGTACCGGCTTCATCAAATGTGTGCAATATCGTCTGCTCTTCTGTTTCTTCCGCGCTATCATCATCATCATCAAAGTCCCAGGTAACTGTGTAAGGTTCCGTACCTCCTATTGTATCTGCTTCAAATACAAACGTGGCTGGTGCTTCACCCTCTGTGTCGTTTGTAATAACTTCAACCGTAAGAAGACCAACAAGTTCTTCTCCTTCTTCTACTACAACTCCTTCTTCCACTGCCTCCGCTCTTGCTATTAACTCAAACGTATCAAAAACTTCTCTAACGGGTTCTGGTGATACTATTGAACTTATATCTGTCTGCACTGGTTCTTCACCTCCATCTTCTTCTGCTATATTGGTGGTGGCAGGCAAAGGCGGACTCGCAGTACCTTCATAGAAGATGCCGTCTCCCGTTACCATTCCCAAGTTGCGAGGTGTTGCAGCTGTAGCTGTGGAAATGAAATAACCTGTCTTTGTTTCACTTGGATCCAAATCTGTGCTATACGTCATCTCTACAAGCTTAGCTGGAACTGTTGCTACTATCGTGTCATTGCCGCTCAAATCTGCGTTAATATCAATATTGATTGCTGTATCTGCACTATCTATAATCCTAATATCGCGATATCCAACTTGCTGAAGCTTTTGCATCTGATAATCCAGAATCGCTTCAGTTGTGATATCCTCATTGGTGACGATGTCCTCAGGGTCAAATCCTAGTTTGGCACCTAAGTTGGGGTATCGAACAATATGTATTACTTCTTGTTGGGTATCTCGACAGCTATCATTGTCACTCATAATCGGACTTGTGCTGCGGGATATATTGATGTCTTCGTTTGGAGGAGTTACTTCTTGACGCTCCTCTGGGCACAGCTGGGCGAGAATCCTGAATCCTTCAAGTGTCTCTGACACTAAGGCAGCACCTGTATTATTCATATGCTGGATTATCCAGCCTTGTGGTACCTGTAGTCTAAAATTGTCTGTTGTGCTTTCAGCTGTTGTTATGATCTCAATTGTTGAGGGTTGCCTGATGACTCTTTGATCCAATTGTTACTGTGCATGAATTAAGGTAATATCAGAAGCAAAAAAGTAAAGGAGATTAGAAATGCAGCTAGACCTATGGCTGCAGCTGATGAAGATTAAAATGATGATGTTCCCATAATGCCTGGAAAATTCGGCATAGTCAATAACACGTTAAGCTAATGACTTAACTACTAGCATAAAAGGGTACCTTTTTTCTATTTTTTATAACATAAAAAATAGGAACATTATTCAATGATTCTTTTAACACACTATCATTTATAGACGTAATCGAATGCATTGGTGATTGATTTCACTATAATGCAATAATAATATCTCAGATCTAGGAATTTTTTCTAGAGGGTTATCTTTTCCTTGAAAAGACCTATCCATGTCATTAACTATGTTCTCATCTCGATTAATAACAATCTCCTATCCATTAATCGAAGTCAGTTCGTCTGCTTTGAGCAATAAGAGTTTCTCTCTGTAGAAAATAGAATATACATCAGTATATAATGTCATTATCTCAAATTTCGTAAATAAAAACCCGTATATTTTAGTATCTATGGTACCTGATTATTCTTATTCCTAACGGATCTCCAATCTGTCCTAATAGATGGCTTTCCTTTTCGCCTTTGAATGTAATTATACGCAGATAATGCAGCAATAGCTCCTTGACCTGCCGAAATTATAGCCTGCTTGTAGGGTACATCTGTGACATCACCTGCTGCAAAGACCCCGTCATTAGAAGTGGCACAATACTTATCAATAATTATTTCCTTGTTGTCATTCAATTTAACTAAGTCTTTGACAATATCTGTTCTTGCAACATATCCCATTTCTACAAATATTCCATCGACATCTAACTTTGATTCAGATTTACTTTTAGAATTATAGAGAGTTAAAGATTCAAGCTTTGAAGTGCCATTAATTGATTTCACTGTGGAGTTGGAAATGAAAGAAACCTTATTCTTATTATCTTTACTTTGCAATAAGTTAATTGATTCTTCCGAACCTACTGGTTTGTCCAACCTGTGTATTATATAGAGTTGTGATGCTAGTCCCTTGAGATATAAGGCAGCTTCTAATGCTGGATCCCCTACACCAACAACTGCAACTTTTTTATTTTTGAAAAAAGGACCATCGCAAACAGCACAATATGAAACCCCTCTGCCATTTAACTCCTTTTCACCTTTTACGTCCAAATCTCTTGGTGTCTTTCCAAATGCAAGAATTAGGGCATAGCCAGAATATTCTTTATCGTCGTTGTTTGTTTTTATTTTAAAACCATATTCCTTATCTTCAGTTACGGAGAGTACTTCTTCATATACAAATTCAGCTCCAAAGTTTTTTGCTTGCTCTTCAAACTTTTGCATGAGTTCAAAGCCACCTATGTGTTCAAAAGGAGGATAGTTTTCTATGGCATTTGTAAGAAGCGCCTGTCCTCCAATATCTTTTGTGATTACCAAAGTCTTGAGACCTTGACGGCTTGCATACATTGCAGCGGTCAGTCCTGCTGATGCTCCACCAACAATTACTACGTCATAATGCAAGTGTGATCATTATTTGCTACCTGATCTGGCCATTAAATCTTCTTTTTTCTTATTCGTATTCGAGTGCCGTTGATCTTTGAGAATTTCTTATTCCTCTATTCCTACTATATGACTTCTAACAAGAATTCTATGACACGTCCTTTCCTTGTGTTCTATTCTAGAAACCTTGCACTGGAGAAAGCAAAATAAGGAAAAGGGGCTGGAGAAAATTGATTACTGCCTAGAGGATCA
This sequence comes from Nitrososphaera sp., assembly GCA_036259955.1. GTDB lineage: Archaea > Thermoproteota > Nitrososphaeria > Nitrososphaerales > Nitrososphaeraceae > Nitrososphaera. The sequence goes on from DATAAU010000118.1 coordinate 5,962, forward strand.
TCTATACAAAGAATATTATAAACAAAGGAAAAAGAGTATGAGCTTTTCTTTTTATTCCGTACTAAATGAGTGTCCACATGAGCAGCTCTTTGTCACGTTGGGATTGTTGATTTTAAAACCTGAGCCCATCAGGCTCTCAATGTAGTCAATATTTGCGTCTTTTAGATACCTTTGGCTGTAACTATCAAGCAACAGCTTTACTCCATTCTGCTCAATGATCCTATCATCCTCGTCAGGCTTTTCTTCAAATCCCATTCCATATGACAAACCTGCGCATCCTCCACCTGAGACATATACTCTTAGATATAGATTTGAGTTTCCTTCTTGCTTCATGAATTCGGCAACTTTCTCAGCTGCCTTAGGAGTTATTGTTACTACTTGACTTTGTTGAGCACTTTCCATAACTTATTCCGGGTCATTTTAGTATAATAACTTTTTCCTTGCTCATTGCTTAGCTTCTGCAGTTGCTTCTACTTTCGGCTGCTCTTGTTGCTGTTGCTGTTGTTCATCTTTCTTTTGCTCTGCCGGAGCTTGGTAACTCTCTATATACTTAATATTTTTGATTGTAGGAACAAACTTGAAGATATCGTTTGCAACAGCTCGTTTGACTATTTGTAATCCCTCGGCAAGGTATGTATCCTCTGGGAGTTGTATCTCCAAATTAGGAATGGCCAAATTGACCTGGAGTTTGCTTTCTTCCACACCCATTCTTCTCCTAACCAAAGCACTTACTTTTTCGCTGTCAGAATCAAGCTTTTTCAATACATTTGCATCGTATAATAGCGTCTTGCCCGCAAATCTGTGGTTAAAATCGACTTGTATTCTGCCTGAGCCGACGTATCTTACTATGCCCCGTCTGTTGTCAATTTCGATTTCGTCACCAACTCCGACTTCATCGGCCTTATCGCCAAGCTTACGCTGAGGAATCATTCTAATCTTGGTATCGTCTCTCTTTCCAAAGGCTTTATCTGGAGGCACTTCGATGTTAAGCTTGTCGCCAACATTGGCATTGGAAAGAGCTTCGTCTAATCCTTTCAGGACCCAGCTTTCGCCAACGGACACAATCTTTGGCTCATACTTGTGAGTTGGGTCATAAAAGTTGGTTTTCTTAGCTTCTTCTTCTCGAGTTGTATCAAAAATGTCGTTAGTATCTTTAACTCTAGCAGTATAATCCACCAATATTAGAGAACCCTTCTCTAAAGGCATAGAAATCCGCTTCTGTTCTACCTTATATTAATCTTGATAGAT
>DATAAU010000119.1:0-15446 GCA_036259955.1 Nitrososphaera sp.
AACGATGAAATTCAAAGGAGCTTTGCAAATGCGATTTCAGACCTTGCGGGAGGATTGGAGGAATTATACGGTGTCGTGAACATCCTCACGGAAATGGTTACCGAGGAAAGTATAAGGAGACAACAACAACAACTACAACAACCTTGATAATAATAGTAATAAGAAAAAACACATGTTGCTTGCTAGAATAGGTCTATCTAAAGTTGCGCCTTCTTCTTTCTTCTTACTCTTCTGTTTTGATCTGATGAGAGAGGGTGATGATAATAATAGAGGCACATGCAGATAGAAAAAAGGGTACCCTTCTCCGACGATAATAACAATAACGATAATAGTCAGATAACGTATATTTTTCACACCCGCACTCATAGCCCCATAATCATAAAACTCAAATGACATCTATAGGACGATGTTATTGTGCGCAGGATAACTATTGGCATTCCTTCTTACAATGAAAGACAAAATATAGTAAATCTCTTGCGGGCAATTGAAGAGCAACACATACCCATATTTGAAGTACTTATTTCAGATGATTCAGCTGACGATACTCCCAACTTAGTGCGCAACTTCGCACAGCATTCCATTCTTGACATCCAACTTTTCCACCATGATACAAGGCGAGGAGCTGCTGCAGCGTGGAATGAGATTATTCAAAAGGCGAAAGGCGATGTAATAGTTCTCTATGATGCTGACACGATTCCTCACCCATCCTGTACAGAGCAACTTACATTGAGCATCAAAGGAAATGTCGGAATCTGTGCATCAAACTCTCAGCCTGTAGAGGCAGCAGGCATAGCAGGTAGGGCGTCTGTATTCATATCAAAATGGCTCAGGTCTGTGAGGCTGACTCGGCTGTCCCAGTACACAGTGATGGGCAGGGCAGTTGCCATTAATTCTCGGGAAGCTAAGAAAATAGAGATACCAACAGACATAATCGCAATTGATCTTTACATTCAGTGCAAGGTCCTTGAAATGAGAAGAGATGTAATTTATAATGATAATGCACAAGTGTATTTCAAACCTGCTAATGACATGCGCGACCTAGCTTCGCAGGTGATCAGGGCGGTCAATGGGCATTATCAGATAAAGGACTATGTTTCATCCTTCGATATTTGTTTACCACAACAAATAGCGCTTGGCCATGCCTTAAAGAATACTTTCAATGACCCGCTTGGAGCGATCTCAGTTGCAATAGGATATTCTCTGATCCCATACTATAGATCAAGACTTGAGCATACCGACACGGCAAAATGGCACACCGCTACAAGCTCTAAAGCGATAGATTACCAACAACTAAAGACAAACTTTTGACAGCTGAAACACTTTTTTATAACAGCAAGGTGTTGTAACGGAACAAGCAAGAGGGGATTTACTCATGTCTGAAGTAAAAAGGCAATTTGAGACAATTACCAGTAACGGGGTGTTGTGGATAAACATTCAAAAGCCCACATTTGGAGATATTAATGCTCTTGGGCAGAAATACCCCTTCCACAGGCTAAACCTTGAAGATTGCCTGTCCAAGATCCAGATCCCTAAGATTGACCGGTATGAAAGTCATATCTTTGCTATTTTGCATTTTCCCACACCGGACAAAGAAAAGGGCTTCCTGTTTAGTCAGCTTGCGATTTTTATGGGCGCTGATTATCTTGTGACAATCCATCAGGGTGATCTTAAAGCCCTTCAAGAGCTCTTCAACATGTGCAAGAGTGACGAAAAGCAAAAACAGGCAATAATGGGCAGGTCCTCAGGATATTTACTTCATAAGATAATCGACACGTTGGTAGATGACCTCCTCCACATTCTGATGAAGGTTGTAGGCAACATTGACGATATTGAGGATAGTGTATTTGATGAGCAAATATCTATCCCACGCCAGATCTCTTTGCTCAGAAGAGAGATAACAACCTTGAGAAGGATAGTGTTCCCACTTCGCAGGACAGTAGTTGATCTTTCTAAAGATGTTCAGCGATTTTCTAGAGAAGATCTTGCTCCATATTTTAAAGACGTTCAAGACCATATTGAAAAGGTGTATGAAGCATTGGAAGAAGCAAAAGAAACGGTAGAGATCTACAAGGATACAGACTATATGCTCAGCCAGGAAAAAACTAATAAAATATTGGGTGTGCTAACCATAGTATTCACGCTATCTATTCCTGCTACGGTTATTGGCACATTTTATGGTATGAACATTAACCTACCTGGGGATTCAGAAACGGAATCTTGGACTCAGCTGGGACCTTATACCGCATTGATATTTGTTTTAGTGGTTTCATCTATTTCCGCACTACTTATGATATTCTATTTCAGAAGGCTTGGATGGTTAGGATCATCAAGGTAGCTCGACTAGACTTTAATTTTCAGAGACGACGTAAATGTGATTGGCCAAGACCTATTGGAGTTAAATGTCAACCGAGTGAGCAGCGGCGGCACCCTTGATGGTCGAAATATTAAGGATCCAACATAAACTGGCTCTCTCACCTGTCTCTTTTTCTTGTTTCTTCTGAGTAGTTCTCAGGAAGAGCATATCCCAATAAGGGGGTGCTAAATCGATGGAGGGAAGTTTAGACTTATTTGTTAGCACACGCCACCAGTACGGCCAACCACACGCGTATGGTACAAAGCAGTATAGCTTATTCTTATTTATTTATACGTGAGAGGGTAACTAACCTGGTTAAAATTGGCGTTAATAGCTAAATCAGTGCGTCATTTTCGACCCCCATAGAACATTACATGGTTGGTGATGAAAAAACAAAATTGTGACCTTAATTTATGGCGAAGCTAGTGCTTGCCTTTACTACTAACTCTTCTATTTTTTCCTCATCTAGTAATTACGTAGACGATTCTCAAGTTATGAGCATCCCTCAGGAGTACCGCCTGTCTCTCTCTCTCTCTCTCTATATATAGTAAGATGAATTAGAGCGGCGGGAAAACAATTAACATTTTTTCAGCAGAGATATCAAAGTCGAAATGACAACGACGAAATTTGAGCCATGCATTTGGCACAGCGAGAAATGTCTTTGAAGAAATAGTCTTTTTTTATATTTGTGTAATTACATTTTGATTAGATATTGATCCTGTAGAAAGAAACAATCTATAGCTGGTAATCTTTTTTAAAGTATAATCAGACGATAGTCTTATTTTTAGTGAAGAGCAGCGGTATATCCTGAAATCCATCATAATTAGATCTTCTGTTTTGGCTAGTAAGAAAGAGGCATCTGGAAGAATATGACAAAAGACCCTCCAACTATTCCTATAGACATAGCATCAAGATATGGACCTTCAAACTTCAAATGTTTCAACTGTGATAAAAGCAAAGCCGATTTTTTCGTAACTAAAGGGTCCATACAAAGCCCAACGGACGTCGTTCCACTGTGCTTTGAGTGTTATGCACATAAGAGGAGATGGATATGGCAGAAAGTTAGAAAACCACAACATAAGAGAGAATAACACCGTAGATGACATTTTTATCAGCTTATCAACGGATGAGGAGGAAAATCTTTGCATTTACATCTCAATAAACACATTCTTGTAGTAAAAATCTAGAGTCGATGAAAATTTTCTAACAGCTAAATAGCTCAAAAGTATATTTGAAATAATGCATGTGACTGGATGTCTCTCTGAGGGCATACGGAGAGACAAACTCGCACATGCGGCCGTATTCTCGCCGGCTGATCTTCTACCTCATTAGCTGGTACCTGTCAGCCGGCGGGTTTTGTTACAGGTTCAAAGCCGTCACTTTTATAAATTTAGATTCGAAGTTAACTTGTACCAATAAAAACCTTCTCCCCTAAAGGTGTCAGGCTGGTTATAACCAGCGGTCTGATGTAATAATATGATTGATAATTTTGACCGAATTTGAGATAAAAAGTAATAATGAATACTCAAGCACCCTCGCTTGTGTCTACTGCCCAATACTCTCCATTGTTATTGCTGCTACCATTAATATCATCTTCATTATCATTATTTGTGATTGTATTAATATTCCTCTATTTTTCTGCTCTAGCCCCCGCTAAAAAGCTCGACCCTGATCATCTGGCGAGTTGCTAGGTAAACCGATAAAATCGAAAAATTCCTTTAGTTTGCGTTTATAATGATTCTTGGTGTAGGGGGAACTTACTGAAGCGCAAATGTAACGGGGGTCGATTGTCTTGGTGGTAGTGTTGATTCCCCTGCTCCTCCCGCCGCAGTAACATTTTTCTTAATCCTATTTTTATTTTCATTATTTTTCTTAGCGGTGCGCAAATCTCACGAGTTAGATATTCTATGGAGAAGGCCCTAAGTAAAGGGACAAGATAGGCGTTAATAGATATATAGTAGTTACATTACCTTTGTTTAGGATTGGCGAGCACAGGCGGCTTGGAAACTCGAGGCTATTTGTGCATCCCTCACGACAAGCAATCGGAATCTCTACTTGAAAATTGGAAAAAAAGCGACAATATTATCGACATTTACTTTGTTACTGCAACCTTTTCTGATGAAAGTACACCTTACTTCCCTAATAAGGCCAATCACTATATTCTAGCATCATTCATGGAAGTAAGTAAAATTCTGGAAGATGTCAAGAATTACAAAATGGACAGGCTATCACTCATGTTCAGTTTTTCTAACCCTCTCTTTGAGAGAACGGGTGATAATCTTAACTATGTGTCTCTATACTTCACAAAATACACAAATGGCGATGCCGAGATAAGCGAGCTTGCAAACGCCGTTGCCCGGCGTGAAAGGGTTAAGAAGGCTAGCCTTGCCCAGATGAAGCTCTTGGCATCTGAGCAGCCAAAATTCATTTTTCCTTATTCTAAGAACCTCCTAATCCTCGAAGTTGAAGGCAAGAAAACCCATCAAACGGATCAAAAATACTGTGAGCGCACTAGACGCGATGTGGCACGCATGGGTATATCGCTCAATAACCTAGTCAGCTTTTCCATTCTTGAAAAACTAAAGTAAAATATTAAATATGTATCCTCTTCTCTAGGGTTTGATTCAGATTTATGAGCAAGCCAATGGATCTTGGGGCACTCAAGGTTGGATCGTACATTATCGTAGATGGAGAGCCATGCAGAATCGTTTCCTATGACCACAGTAAGCCCGGAAAGCACGGCTCCGCAAAGGCAAGGATTACCGCCGTGGGTGTGTTTGATAGCAAACCCCATCCATTCGTGGGTCCAGTTTCAACTAAGGTGGATGTGCCACTAATAGACAAGCGCAATGGCCAGATAATATCTAAACAAGGAGACACGCTTCAAATAATGGATCTTGAAACATTTGAAACATTTGAAACTACTGCAGTAGAGGAGGAGATAAAGGATAGAATAGCACAAGGCGAAGTACAAGGTAGAGATGTTGAGTACTGGAAGGTTCTTGACAGAATCAAGATCGTGAGGATTAAAGGCTGAGAGGCTAAAGTTCATACGTTGGAGCATATAATTGTTGCATGGATGCTGATGAGGAGTATCGGAAGAGCCGTCTGATAAAAAAGGTTGTGTACGTATATGTGTATGTATATCTGTAAACGTCTGGTATACATATAGAAATACATCCCAACTGATGATGAAGATTATGAGATCCTGAGGCATCCATTATACTGTTGTTGTTTATTTTTAAATTTCTTTTAGTTTCGTAGTCTTTCGCCTTCCAATATTAGCTTCAAACCTGTAATTTGATTTGTCCACTTGAGGATCAAATCGATGTTGTTTTGGAGTGTAAATCTACAGACGCAATAACATATCCAGCTAGAAGCAAGAACTTAATATTGAGAGTGTGGGCTTATCCATGCGTGAAGCTAGCAGCGCTTTTCTCGGGTGGCAAGGACAGCACATTTGCAATATCTTGCGCGCAAGAAATGGGACATTGTGTTGTCTGTCTTATTACAATGCATCCTAAAGCAGATGACAGTGCTCTTTTCCACTACCCAAACAGCTGGGTCACAGAATATCTTGCAGAAGCAATGCAGCTTCCTCTAATCAGGTCTCAAGTACGGGGCCATTCAAAGGAAGATGAGATGAAGGCACTTGAAGAAATAATAATTCAGGTTAAATCGACTTATGGGATTAACGGAATAGTTCACGGTGGGATTTCAAGCAACTATCAAAAGGAGGCATTTGAGCGGGTGTGTGCGCAGCAGAAAATTGAAGCAGTTGTGCCACTTTGGAACTTGGAATCAGAAAGATACCTTAACGAACTTATCAGGAGAGGCTTTCACATTATAATTACAGCAGTATCAGCAATGGGCCTCGAAAGCGAATGGCTTGGCAGGGAGCTTAATAAGGAATCGATTGCTAAGTTGGTATCGTTGAGCAAGAAGTGTAAATTTAACCTTGCATTTGAGGGTGGCGAAGCTGAAACACTCGTCATAGACTGTCCGCTATATCAGAAAAAGCTTCATATCACTACTGCTGCTGCATACTGGGATGGCCAGAGGGGAATGTTTGAAATACAGGATGTATTATTATTAGAAAAGAAATAGTGCATGTTTGATAACCTGCGCGAAGGCCTTCGCGGAGCTCTGAAGAAAATAGTAGGAGCATCTGACATTAACGAGGAATTGATTGACTCGATCTGCAAGGATGTCCAGCGCTCACTTCTACAGTCCGATGTTAATGTAAGACTTGTATTATCAATTACACAGAACCTTAAACAAAGGGCACTAGGTGAGCAGCCTCCTAAGGGACTTTCAAGAAAGGATCATATTGTCACAATATTGTACGGAGAACTTGCCAAGCTACTGGGATATTCCGGTGACGTTATAAGGACTATTGACAAAGCGCAGGAAGATGACCCATCTTTGGCAATGTCATTCTTCAAGCCTGGGAAGCAGAATGTGGTGCTTATGCTGGGTATTCAAGGAAGCGGCAAGACTACCGTAACTGCCAAAATGGCAAGATGGCTCACAAAACATGGTTATAGGGTAGGTGTTATTGGGGCGGACACTTGGCGTCCTGGTGCATTGACTCAGTTAAAGATGAACTGCAGCAAAATGAATGTTGAGGTTTATGGAGAGGAGCAGAATACTGACGCTGTAGCAATCGCTAAAAACGGGCTTAATTATTTCAGGGAGCAGAACCTTGACGTCATAATTATTGATACTGCTGGAAGACACAAAGAGGAAGAAGGTCTTCTGCAAGAAATGACTGAAATGCATAAGGCGGCAACACCGGATCTAGTCTTGTTAGTTATTGACTCAACCATAGGTCAAGGGGCCTATAAACAAGCAGAAGCGTTCCACAAGGCTGCTGCGGTTGGAGGCATTGTTATTACAAAACTTGACGGTACGGCCAAAGGAGGAGGCGCTCTTGCAGCTTCAGCTGCTACAGGCGCAAAGGTGATGTTCATTGGAACAGGCGAGCGTATAGATGACCTTGAGCAATTCTCGCCAACTAGGTTTGTAGGGAGGCTGCTTGGTATGGGGGATATCAAAGCATTGCTAGAAATGGCTAGGGGCCTAGAGCTTCAGGCAGACGAGCATCAGGTAAAGCGGGTGATGAGCGGCAAGATGACTATTGAGGACTTTTACGCTCAGATGGAATCAGCAAGCAAAATGGGCTTTAGGAACATCATAGAAAATTTGGGAATCTCGGGTATGGTCAAAGAAGATAAGTTAGATGAAATGGAAACGAGGATGGAAAAATGGCGCTTTATTATCCAATCCATGACAAAGCAAGAAAGAAAAGACCCTGATATTATCAATGAGTCACGAAGAAAACGGATAGCAAGAGGGTCCGGTCTGTCTGAAGGAGAGATTAAGGAAATGATTAAGCAATACAATACCTCAAAGACTTTCATGAAGCACAACAAGGGTAGAGGAATGGGAGGATTTTTTAGAAAAATTGGTATCGGCGGCTAATGCCCAAGGAAACCCTGCTAAAGCAGTACAGACTCTGCAAGCACTGTCTTGAAAGGCACGCCAGTACTGGAAGGTCTAGCAAGCCGTGTTATATCTGCCGAGGATTGATGGACAACCTCGGTGTCATAGCAAACAGCATAGTGGCTGCAGTCGAGTGTTTTGAATTTGACACATTTCTTATTGGTGCCACATTATCAACTCAGCTCTACGAGAGGGAAGACGCAATGAGGGCTCGATTAAAAATCAGGGGAAGGGAGAGTATCAAGCACAACCTGACTCGGGAACTTGGAATTCGGATTGCCAAGCTAGCACGAAAAGAGGTGGAATATACAAAGCCCGACATCATGATTACTCTGACTGTAGATAAGGAGAACAATGTAGACGTGACAGTAATATCCCGACCGCTTGTGTTTGCTGGTGTCTACATCAAAAAGTCAAGAGGACTGCCACAAAAGCAGGGCAAGTGCGCTAATTGCGGTGGTAAGGGCTGCGATTCCTGTAATTATTCAGGACAATCTGGATATGACAGTGTCGAAGGGGTTATTTCAAGGGAAATGATGAGAATCACTGGAGGTCAGACACCCAAATTTACGTGGATGGGAAGCGAAGATCCCAGCAGCCTAGTCCTTGGAAGCGGTCGACCATTCTACATGCGCATCTTTAATCCAAAAAAGAGGAAGATTAAAAATAAGACTATCAAAGGCAATGGCATTAAAGCTACGTTGAATCTAATTAACAACGTATCTATAGTCCAACCACGCTTCACGGTCAAGAGCAAAGTCCACATAAAATGCGAAAATGCATTAACAAAACAAATTCTAAAAAAACTCAATTCTCTCTCTGGGAGCGTAGTGAGCTTTGAGAATAGGTCAAAAAAAGGTGGTCTAAAGAGCATATATTCTGTACGAGTTAGGCAGGTTGACAGCAACCATTTTACTCTCACCACTGTCGCAGATGGCGGGCTAATGATCAAACAACTCGTAGGTGGCGAAGAATATATGAAGCCCAATATTTCAGAAATTCTTGGCTCCAAGTGTGAATGCATTATGTTTGATATAATGGACGTCCAACTTCAGTAACGTTTTTCTTTAGGCTATTCAATTTGACATCAACAATAGATGAACACTTTTGACCCGCTCTACAAGGTTCACGATGCCTATCGAATTGGCCAGATACCACAAAAGGTTTATGACCTTATATTGAAAAGGTTTCCACTGGTCATAGATGGCATTAGGCGAGTCGAGGAAGCATCTGGTTTGAATTATCCTTATTATTATGCCGAGCCAAGCCTTGTGATCTCTACTTCCGCTGTAGAATTTACAGACATCGGAATATTGTTTGCAAGGACAATACCTGTAGTGGATGCAGCAAAGCAGTTACATGTGGTTGTGCAGATAACTGCACCCCTGATATCTTATGGTTTGAAGGGCACGATACATGCCATTTTGGCTCATGAATTTATGCACTATCTCGAGCTCATAAATAGAATACTCAAAATGAAGGTAATATCTGATGAGGTATCCGGCACATTGTTTGAAGGAACGTATGCTGACTCAACTAGGCTCGTTGAAGAGCGGGTGGTCTTCAAATCCGATCCCACATTGATAAGGCACATAACTACTCGGTTTCCAGAAGGATTCAGAGATCTGAAGCTGGAGGAGAAAGTTATCAAAACATGGATGAACAAAGGTCTCCCAACTTCAAAGGTATCGTTAGATGCGAATATTATAAAGATCCCCATAGAGGCTATGGCATCCTTGAAGGTTGAACAGGAGGTCAAAGACAAAATTACCGAATTCGAAAACATAAAACTCAAAAAGAAAAAAACGAGCTATGTCTAGTATTTCTCCCGAGGAATTCAAAGTTATCCAGAAATGTATCAAGAAAGTTGCAAAGGGCCGTACAATGGTTGCTTCATGTATATACGGGTCAAGGATTGCCGGCTACAATCGGCCCGATAGCGATATTGATCTCCTTATTGTCCTGGAGAATTACCCCTACGTGGTCAAATACGCCTATTATCGTGAATCAAATACTAAGATATCTGCGCTTGCAGTTGACCGTAACGCGCTCTTGCGAGATGCCCAGAGTGCTTTTCTTGGCGAATTTGTAGTTGGTCGTCTGCTACACATCTACGAACCAATTGCCAATGCGGAGTTTCTTGCAATGATTGAGCACACTTACAAGCGACGTGTTATCTTGGAGGAAGTACGTGATATCTTAGAATCTACTGGTGTGCTCGGCACAGAAATCCTCTTTCCACTTGACTTTGTAGCATTTTCAAAGATAAAGCGCAGGATGTCGCTGTATGCCAGCGCGGCATACAGTTACTACAAGACGTACACTACCTCGAAGCGCAACTTGGAGTTTGCACTTGACGGTTACCATAGGGCAGTAGAGGATATTATTGCGGAGGCTGGTGAAATCTTTGCTGCAAGGCAGGATGGTCTTTTACAGATATCCGATAAGCATATATTTTTAGAAAAAGGACAAATTCACCTAAAACTTACTAAACGACTTCGAGAGCTCAGCTCCTATGTTGTGCATACTTATGCTGGGAGAAAAATTATGCATTTTGCTATTAATGAAGCTGAATCCAAAATCCGGCGTCGCGTAAGACTGACGATGAAACTTCCTGATTTTATGTTATGCCCAAGGAAGGCTTATTGGAGGCTACCAGAAGGTAAACTAATCATTGATGGCAGAAATTGGCTTCAAGATCTGTCCCAGCATCTTGGTAGTTACTCTGTTACAAAGAAGAGACGGCTTGGAAATAAAAACAGCAGAACCACAATGTATGTGCTAAAAGATAGCTCGGATGAATACAAGATTGTAGTCAAAGAGGTTGCAAAATCAAAAGCACTAAAATGGACAATGGTGGGTCTATGGAACGAACCTGTAAAGAGATTCAGAATGGACCCTCTCTTGAGGATTGGCTCGGAATACAAGGCAATTCGGTATATGCGGAGCCTTGGTCTCAGAACGCCCTTAATCGAGGCGGTAGTCCTTGATAAGAAACTGCTAGTAACACGATTTCTAGAAGGAATAACCGTAGCAGACGCAATAAGAGATTACATTCGAGGTAAAGTTGAAGCTAGTTTTTTGATTCGCAAAGCTGGTGCAGAAATTGCAAAAGTACACCTCACCGGGGCAACTCTTGGAAATGTTAAACCTAAGCACATAGTTGTCAACGAAAACAATCTCTACTTTACCAATGTCGAGCAATTTATGTTGAATGCTGGCGATCCAGCATGGGATGTAGCACAGTTTATCAGCTGGGGCCTGAAGAATAGTCGCGACAGCAAAATTGCAGCTATGATAACAAGAGAATTTATTGAAGGATATATGAGCGTTGGAGATTCTAGCAATATTTTGAACCTAACTACAAACAAGCGATATATAGGATCATTTTATCCTGTGTTGGCACCTTCTGTTGCTCATACAATCAAAAATGAAATAAATGCTATTGCGGGCTAACTTCCTATTCTTATTCTTCCTACTTAGTTGTCTTCTTGGCAGTGTCTGCATGAGTAAATTCAGTAAAACCACACTTGCCGCAGGTAAGCCTGTTCTTGTGCTCTGCCATGAAGGTTCCCTTGCCACAGCGAGGACAATCGCGCTTAGTCCTTGTTACCTTGTCCCCTTGAATGTTGTAGAATTTGTATATGGTAACCTCTCCCTTGCCCTGAGCCTTTTTGTCAGCCATTACCTCTTAGCCCCTCCAGAAGCGCCAGCTTCCTGCTTGGCTTTAAGTTTGGCTGCCTTTTCTTCATCAAGTATCTTCTTCCTTTCCTCTCTTGATAGCGTCCTCAACAGTCTGTAGCGTGGTAGTTGTCTGGCTGCCTCGTTTTCGTCGTCATAGACGTATAGAGTACCCTGAACATCTGTCATCCCTGTTTGGCATCTTAGATTTATCGGAACAACCTGCTTTTTGCTGACATTAAGTTGATTAGCTATTCTTTCGGCAGCGTCATTTCTATTGATCTTGCCAGCCGCTCCTCTAAAAATCACCCTTACCTCGCGCCTGTTCAAAAGCGAGTTCCTACGATCTTCTAGCATTGCAACTTCCTGAGCAGACAAAGCAGACACCATGGTAAGTGTAACCCATTTAAGTATTTGCTTACGAAATCTTCTGCACGAAAATCAAATATACTCAGCTATTGGAGATAAACTAAATGAAGCCATTCTTTCAGGAATTCTGTGATGATGTAGTCACCCTTGACCCGTTGATAAGGTTTGCGGGCGTCGCAGATGGAGATGGCCACCTTGTCGCAGTAGCAGAACGGAAGGGTCTCAGACCCCTGCTCACTCCTGAGGAGCGGGCGCAATATGCGATCACTGCCGCCACTCGTCAATATACTCGTCTTAGGTGGGAATACATGCTCGGCAAGATCAATTACGCAATGTCGAACTATGCTAAGCTAGTCAGGGCGACAATTCCCATTGCTGACGAGAACAGCCGACTCTACTATGTGCTCTTGCTATCATTTGATGTTGAGGCAGGTGCGAGCGTGCATGAGATTATTATGCAAAAGATAATACCGCTTGTTCGCAAGAACACCGACAAGTTCCTCAGAGAGACGCCTAGCCTGTCTTAAATGGGGCTTTGGGAAATAGGATCTTGATCGGCTGTCGAAACGCAGGATGTACCATGACAAGCTCCCCCTTATTGAGTCTGACTATGTTAGCCTTTGTGCTTTTATCTATCATCAAATATGATGGGCTCGACAGTTCCGACATGCCTAGTTTGGCAATCATGTGCATGCCTGTGTTTTCATGCAGAGTTGAGTCGACAGTACTTTTGAACTGCTGAGCCGAGAACAGGATTGTGCCACGCGATCTACCAGCGACTATAGTCCTCATAACCTGTTCGGCTACGGCAGACAAATTGCCTGGGGATCGAGGGATGAACCTGTTGATCTCATCAATAAAGGTCAAAATATACCTAGGTCTTCTGCTGTTTTGTCTTGAAAAAGAGTATATCTCATCAATGCTCTTCATCACATCTCCTACTACGAACCCCTGTTCCTGCAGAGAGGGGATCATGGATATATCAACGACAAAAACGTCATTGCGTCTAATTTTTTTTATCTCTTTTCCAAGGTATCTACTTGTTACTTTCTTGTCAATAAACATAGGCGACTTTCGGAACCTCTGGACCTGACCTAGGAAGCGTAGGAGTGTGGATTTGTGTGCCACTACCTCCTGAGGATAGCCTGTGAACTCGAGCAGATCACTCCAAGTACTTACCTGCTTGCTTCCGTTGAACAAAGGCCATGCCTCAAAGATGTAGTTCAGTAATGATGAAATGTTGGAGCTTTGATCTTCACTTCCAAACAGCAGGTCTAATCTGTCATATACATCCTCGAGCCCAAACGAGTATGTCTTGGAGTTATCAGGGACAACAGCAGAATTTGCTTTACCATCTCTTCCTCTCGGTAAAAAGTATGTGACATTTTCAAACGGCCTGATATCTAGATCAAGTAGATCAAATAACTGCTTTGTTTTTTTGTTGGGCTTCTTGACCTGGTCGATATGAAGAAGCTCTCCTTCTTTTGTGTTAAAAATTATTATGGCTACATCCTCACGCATCTCTTTTGCGAGTCTCTGATAAGTGGATTGAAGAAGAAAATAGAGGTATGTTGTTTTTAAGTTGCCTGAAATTCCAGCTGCATTTACATGTGCAGTGTCAGGTCCAAGCAGGTATGAAATGTCAAGTGATATCGGCACCCGTAAGCCGTTTGTCATTTCTATTATTCCAGCAGGTATGGGGTTAAGCATCTCCGGTATTCCAAGCGCGAATATGACCTCCTTTTTATCGGCAAACCTGACAGATTTGGCTGAGCCAACGGGCATCCCTACGGAGGTAGCTTTACCTGAGCCATTTTCTATACCTGTATTTGCCATTACCGCAACTCTGGCTACAGTTCCGATCTCTTCAGTTGCTCTAAGCTCTTTTACCATACCGATGGTTCTTGTATTGAATAGGTGTCTTACTGTAACAAAATCAAAAGGGCTTAGAATGATGCCGGGATGAATCGAAAACCAAAAACTGTCCATGGTGTTAGGAAACCTATCCGATGCTAGTGTTTTGCCAATATCCTTATCCTTCGTATTGCTCTGCCGAGCAAGATTGAGTTCTTGCATGTTAAATTAACAGAAAAACATTGTATTTGACTATCACATATTCGCACGTATGTATGTATACACTCCACAGTAAAGCTTGAATTAATTGCTAAAGCATTTTTTCATTTGTATGTGAAGTTAACAAGTTTTTTGTAACACTCTGTGAGCACATTTTTCAGGTCTTCGTGCTAGTCTTTGATCAGTTTAAGAGATTACTCACGCTATTGATTATTGCTTATGAATTTTTAAAAATAGTTTATATTCTAAATATCAGAAACAAAAATAAAAAAGATTGGTTTACTTATTTGATCCTGCAGCACCCTGCTCGTATTGGTCGCCTGTTTCAGCCGCACCGGCTGTTCCTTTTGCCATTCCTTTGCTTCTTGCTATCTCACGAGCCTCTTCGGGGTTTGTCCCTGTCTGGCCCGGCTCAGTAATATTTTCTGTCATCTCACGTTTGACAGCAGTTGGCTCGTGCTCCTTTATCTTTGCTGGTGTCATGGCTTCTTTTTCGCGATATTCTTTTAATGGATCATCTTTTCGTTTGGTTTCTGTTCCTGGAGCGCCTTCCTCGTACTCCCTATCTTGATCAGACATGCTTGTGGTGGCATCAATAACTATTTACTGATTATGAAACAATGCAAAGGTATATTTTTCATGGCCGGAATATCACATCTGCATTGCCCATTGAAAGCCTAGGCGAGTATATCGAAGCATTAGAACAGACCGGCCAGCTTAGGCGAGTCAAAACAAAAGTCAGTCCAAACTTGGAAATTGCAGAAATCATGCGCCGGTTGATGTATCATGGAGATCAGCCAGCAGTGCTCTTTGAAAATGTTGAAGGCTCAACTATGCAGGTGCTTGGCAATGCCTTTGGTACTATCAAAAGACTAGAGATTGCCCTTGAAACCAATGATTTTTCTGAAATAGGTAGGCGTATTACAGAGCTTACCAAAATGAAGTTGCCCTCGGGCATGCTCAACAAGTTGAAGATGCTGCCTAAGCTTTCAGAGATAAGTGAGTATGGCCCTAAATATGTAGATCACGGTCCAGTTACTGAAGTTGTTGAAACAGACACCAACAAGATATCACTCAACTCTTTGCCTGTACTCAAGTCCTTTTCAGGCGACGCCGGACGTTTTATCACTTTTGGAATGACCGTAACAAAACATCCTGAGACCGATGTCCGCAACTTAGGAGTCTATCGTATTCAAATAATCGATAACAAACATGCAATAATGCATTGGCAGACGCATAAACGCGGCGCTGAGCATTATAAAATGATCAAAGAGCAAAACAAGAAGAAGATTGAAGTAGCTATAGTTATCGGTGCTGATCCAGCTACTGTCTTTAGTGCCGTTGCGCCCGTACCTGAAGGAATGGACAAATATCTTTTTTCTGGAATCATCCGAAAGAAAGGTGTCAAGCTGGTAAAATGTAAGACAACAGATAATGATCTTGAAGTACCAGCAAACGCCGAGAT
>DATAAU010000120.1:0-4859 GCA_036259955.1 Nitrososphaera sp.
GTTTACCTTCCCAAATGGTAAAACCGAGGATGCCGACCTCAAACGTGGTCAAGCGGTTTGGCTTGATGGACTCTCACACGCTGTAGAAAATGTTGGAAACGAAGATGTCAGTTCAGTGGTCGTTGAACTCAAGAAATAGATGAAGTAAAGCTTACAATAGAGATATCTCCTAATGCTCGCTTCCTGCAAAGTTTGACTGGTACTCAGACCACCTTGTAATGTGAAATAAAATTCTATTTGCATTGGCGCCAAATTTGCAGGCTGCTACTCAAAAACAATCAAATTAATGCCGCAGTATCATAACGGGAAAAAGTCGACTGGATGGTGGGATTTGAACCCACGACTAATCCAGCCTTTTCTAGCAGCTCTTTATTACCTATCCAAAGAGCAGCTATTGAAAGAGAACCAAACTGTTCAAATCCCCATCCGTTCCACTATGCCCCTAGGCACGCTTTGAAGCGGCTTCATTTCTGATTGTAAAGACTCATTTACAATAGGTATTGCTCTTATGACAAATAAAAAATTAATTCATATCGACAACAAAAACAGAGGTTGAGAGGCAAAATCAATACTCCAGATAATGCAAAAAAGAGATAAGAACTTACTATTCTGCGCTAGAAGTTCTCACAATCTTCCGTTTTGGTGTCTCCTTCAGCTTCATCATAGTCTGTGATTGTATCTTCTCCTCCACCGCAGACGAATCTTTGTTCTCCTTCGCCTCCAGTTAATAAGTCATCATCATCTCCTCCGATTACATCAGGTAAATTTGATCTTACTACTATAGGCGTAACAAGTAGCATTCCTATAGCTGTGGCCGATAGTAAGCTGATGACTACGAGCATCACTATCATATTTCTTTTATCATCCAGATAGTTTTTATTTTCCATGAACAACACCTTGTGCTATTACTAGGTAATAGGTGCTACTACTATGTTTACTAAGTAATTAAGGCTACACGTGTATGTATGTTTGGTTAAGGGTTCCGATGGTATTATAGCTATTGAATATCTAGCTGTTATTGTTGATGAATCTATCCTACAATAGCATAAAACAAGCTCAAATTAATACTGTGGTTGTACATCAGGGAAAGTGGACAGGAGGGCAGGATTTGAACCCACGACCTCAGCTCAGTAATTCATTCCACTAGAGTACGAATTGTCTTGCTAACAATAGATAGGTGAATCCTGTGTTTTTTGGTTCTTTCAAGACAAACCTTGAACTAGGCTTGACACAAATCTTTGTGTTATCGACCCGTCTAAATCTAACAAGGGATTAAA
Organism: Nitrososphaera sp.; assembly: GCA_036259955.1. Taxonomy (GTDB): domain Archaea; phylum Thermoproteota; class Nitrososphaeria; order Nitrososphaerales; family Nitrososphaeraceae; genus Nitrososphaera. Next base: position 1,278 of record DATAAU010000120.1, read on the forward strand.
TATCGTAATATCCATGCCTACCGCAAGACCAGAGACAACTAGAGTCTTCAAAAGCTCACTTAACTCAGAGAAGATTAATCCACCTCCATCACCCAGACGATAGTCTACCGCGGGCATAATCGAGTCATCTAAGACATCTACATCTAAATGTATCCAGAATCCACCAGGTAATCCATTATTTGCCAGGATGTCAACAGCCTGTGAGGTTGCAGTAGTGATAGTATCGAACTTTCTGATGTGTGTAATGTCGAATACATGCATGTTAGTATCACGGACATCTTGGCTCCCATAACTTGCCGCTTGTTCCGCATCACGATAACCGAACACAATGATGTTCTGGTCTTCGATAAGCGGTTTGAGATCATCGATATTAGCTAGAATGTCGGGACCACGACCTGACACGATTGCAAGTTCCATATCAGCAACTTCTCCGGTGGGAGATGCTTGGGGCTGATAAAAATCAGCATGACCATCTATGAAGAATAATCCATACTTGCCCAGGCGGCGTAATGCGAGAAGGTTTCCTATAAGGATACTACAATCTCCACCAAGTACTATTGGAAACCTTTTTTTACATAGCGCAAAAGTGACTACGTCAGCAAGTTGTAGTGAGAATGTTCTGATAGCGGAAGCGTTGAGCAGCAGTGTGGATTTGTCTCTTTCAGAACTATAAGGGAGGGGAGAAATCTGCCCTCCGTATTCAGCACTTAATTTACTCATCAGACCAGCTGATTTAAGCGCTTCAGGAAGACGTTCTACTCCAGTTGGTCGCAATCCCAAGTTTGAAGGAGCATCAATAATAGTGAATTGTGCCAAAGGTATTGTCTCCTTCTATTCTTACTGCTTTAAAAATCCTTATCTCCGGGATATCTGGAAAAATATACCCTATCATATTGATTTCTATTCTTAAGCATAGTAGTAATAATAATTACACACATGCACCCAATTATCCCAATATCCCAATATTGCGATTTGGAATGCCCAATATAGAGGCCTGAATCTTGTACTCTCCAATCTATCCGACAGCTCCTTAGAACAAGCTCAATTCAATGCCGTATTTTCCCAGATTGATAAAAGTGGAGAGGAGAGCAGGAACCCACTATCTCAGTTAGCAACTTTCTTTAGCTGATCTTTAGTTACGTAAAGAGGTAGCTATTGATAGGATAATATCCATATCCTCGCGCTCTATTTCCTTATGCTTTACAGCTCTACAGCCCCTCTATACTTCAAGTGAAGTTTGTTCTGAAATGAGTTAAATAACCTGCTAGATGATCTCTTAAATGCAAATCATTGTTTCAATTCCTCAATGAATAACATACTTTATTCAAGATCATTTGCCACAACTGCGACGATGGGGATGATCCTCATTATGGCATCTATAGTCTCAGTAGCCCCTGAATTGTTAAAGCAAGCAGCAATTGCATCAATTGGTCAAGGCAATACTACAACTACCGCCACGCCAACAGGACCGAACAATGCAACACAGCGAGTCTCAGTTGGAGGAGGAAATGTAACCTTCTCAGTAAACCAATTCTCACCACAGATAACAGAAATTCAACCAGGCGAAAGTGTTACTTTTTTTGCACCTAATGGATCTATCGAACCCCACAACATCATATTTGATTTAACCAATGGTACAACAATATCAGACCTCTGGCTGCCTTTTACATTACCTTCAGACACCCTTGGAGGAGAAGTACCTACAGATGTCTCCGAAGAACTATTACTTGCATTACCTTATAACCTTGGTGAACCTATGATTCGGAACATAACCAGGGATGATGGTACAGCGCAAGCTATAATAGGCTTGAATAAAGTAGCATGGCAGCCTGCAGTTGTAGATCAGAATGACAACGTGATATATCTACAAGAGCAAGAGCTTAGTCAGCAGATGCGTCAGGTAGAGGAGGCATTTCAGGGAGGACCTCAACCATCTCCGCTTTCAACTAACTATACAATGGATGGTACTGAAAGAATAATCAGCTCAGGTATAATACTTGATGTCAATGGGTTTGCAACGCTGGAGGAACTATTTCCAGAAGAAGGACAAGGAGAAGCATCACAAGATGAAGTAGCAGCAGAAAATAACCAAGAGATAGCGACCAATTCAACAACAACTACATCGACAATTTCACCTGAAGGGGGAGCAAGGACACAACAGGAACAACCAATTGAAGAGTTTCCTCCATCTCCATTCCCATTATTAGGAAGCTTCACAGTGACTTTTAACGAACCTGGAACATACGACTACTTCTGTGCATTTCACCCGGGAATGTTTGGACAAGTAGTCGTGGGGAGCGGCTGAGGCGGATGGGTAAAATCAAGTCAGATATCATCGCCTGAACTTACACCAACGAGTATCCCTAGGACGTTTTTACTCGTCCTCGCGCTCTTACCAATTTTTTGATGATTGTTTTATTAGCCGCTTCAATACAAGATAAAATATCAGGTTAGAAGAAATGGACCGGTTGGGATTATTTGAGCCCACGACCTCAGCATGTAGGCAACCTTCTAGTTAATTGCTCTTTATTATGTCATAGCTAAAGGGTAACTGTGGAAAAAGAGAACCGTTCAAATCCCACCCGCTCCATCATCTTACAAGCTTTTCTTAAGACCTCGCTTATGGGTAAGTACATTAATTACTTTTAATGTAAAGCTAGTAACAGAAATGGAAAAAGAGAATGAGGAAGGTGTAAACAGTAGACTGAATGAGAATGACGATGATAATAATAATCAAGAAGCAACAGTAGAAGTACTGGAAAAAGGTGACATCTTCTTCTTTTATCGTCCGAAGGCGAAAGTAGTTGATGATGGTAATAGAGGAGATGTAAAAAGTATCGAAGATATAAGACGGTTTTTCATGGTTACTGCTACTTCTACTACCACCAACACGGAAGATGAACAGCAGCAACAATTTGATGAAACAACCAGCAAAACACCAAAAAAAGAAGAATCGTCAAGGTATAGGCTCTTTGTCATTGGTAAAAAGTCATTGCCGGAAATTAGGACTACTGAAGCAAGAAGGTCAGAAAGATATTGGGCAAAGGTCGGAGGTGTATTTGCAAATCCACAGGAGCTTACAAGTGAGCTATTGTCAGATGAATTTAGGAAGGGAGATGCTGCCAGGGCTGTGGGTGAGGGAAAATATGCAATAGTAAAACACCAAGACCACGCTGAGCTAGCATATGTCTTAGAAATGCCGGAGGAGCCAGGCGAGGCTCAGAGAGAACTAGGCATAGAAAAGGAAGCAAGCTATATTGTTTCCATTATCAATCCAAAAGCCCCTGTTCCCGCAGGATATCCTAGTTCTGAAGAACCACCAAATTATCCAGAGTCCATTTTGAAGGAGTTTGGCGAAAATGAGAACTTTATATCGCTTGCTAGAGACTTGAGATTTATCAATTTCCAAAATGCACAAATGATACTTGTAGGAGCCAGAGAAGGAAGAGATGTGATACAGAAAGAGTTTGGAATAGATATAAGAGAGGAGAAAGAGACAGTGCATTCCGCAGATATTTTTAACAAGCTCAAAATTGAAAAGGACAAAGTTCCTACAAAGCCTTTGATTGAAGGCAAGTTTGA
>DATAAU010000121.1:0-3187 GCA_036259955.1 Nitrososphaera sp.
ACCGGGTGGTAGGATTTGAACCCACGACCTCAGGTTCGATGGTGCTGTCCTGCTCATAATGCTGCTAGATTTCTTTCTTCTTATTTTAAGGATAGAGTACTGTTTGCTCTATCATCATAAAAAAATTAGAAATAGAAACAAATAGTCACGAGCGCTGGTGGTATAGCCATTTACATAACGGTAAAGACGGTAGCAGAGATTGGACCTCGTATGGATAGACGTTGTCCTTTATCCCGATGAATATTATTTGATTTAGCGTAGATTTTATAAAGACTAAAAATATTAAAGAACACAAAATAATCCTTATTAGATATTGACAGGGACGCAAACAATTATACACAAATAGCTTTACAGAAAATGATTTATGTCATAAATACTCAATCAAAGAAGAATTTTCTATGTCAAGTCGAGACTCTGAACAGTATAAGGAGGGTCAACGTCAAGGCTGGGATAGTGTAGCTGGTGGTTGGCAAAAGTGGTGGAAGATAACTGAGACCGGTGCTGAGAAAGTTAGCAGGCGGTTAATAGAACTTGCAGAGATAAAACGGGATTCTACAGTTCTTGATATAGCGACAGGTATAGGAGAACCAGCCATTACTGCAGCAAACCAAGTTGGTAATAGTGGTCATGTGTTAGCTATAGATATATCATCACAGATGTTGTCCAATGCAAAACAGAGAGCTATCTCTTCAGGTCTAGAACAAGTAATCGAATTCAAAGAAGGTGATGCAGAAACAATTGACTTATCAGCTTCAACGTTTGATGCAGCACTTTGCAGGTTTGGATTGATGTTTTTACCAAATCTTAGAACTGGCTTGTCAAATATTTACAGGTCACTAGTAGATGGAGGTCATTTAGCAGCTGCTGTTTGGGCCTCGCCAGACAAAGTTCCCTTTATTGCATTAGCACTTAATACAGTAATGAAAGAAACTAAAAGTCCACCACCTCCAGCAGGCACCCCTGGACCTTTTAGCCTCTCCGATGAAAATATGCTCACCAATTCTCTTATCAACACAGGATTCAAAGACGTTACAATTGAAAGAATTGATGCGAGTTTTGATTTTGATTCGGCTGAAGTTTACACAAGTTTTGTATATGAAACAGCTGCTCCTGTTCAAGTAACGTTGGCAAATCAACCTCAAGAAAGAAGAGAAGATATATTGAAAGCAGTTACTGAAGCCGCCAGAAAATATGCTGAGAATGATACAGGCGGCGTGAGGATGACTAATGAAGCTATATGCATAGTTGGGACAAAAAAATGAGGATGGTAAATAAAATCCCTAAGCTTACTCATCTAGGATCAGAATAAGCAAATGTAGGACAAATGGGTATACGAGTTGCATGTACCCAGAGAAGGTGTACATAAGTTCTTCATAAGCTGAGAAATGCTCATGTTTTTTATTTTCTTTAAAAAAACGGGCCCAGCATTTACAAATTTCTTGGTCTTGTGATTGGGAGCATCACGCTATTAGATCACCTTGATCTAGAGAACTCATGCCTATTTCGGTCTGAATAGAGAATTCTTGTAACCCTACATAAGACAACCAAGCTTAAAGCTTACTCTCGTATGAACTGCTATGAATAGAGCCAGCGGCTAGGTGACTATGCTTAGCTTTGCAATATTTTGCTGTGCTTAGGTTGGGATTTTTGGACATTATCTTATATCTAGAGATCAACTCCGAGTTAGGCGATGAAATGACATCAACAAAGAGGAGGAAATGACAAACACGTATCGGCCTCCAGATGAACAGGAAATTACAAATGACTGGCAAAGCTTCGATAAGGAGAATATTGGCCTTGTATTCTCCAATAGGAGCGGAATATCTCAAGCAATCTTGTATTGCTGAGTGGAATTTGCTCCTGAATTACAATAGCAATAAATTCATTGCAGAGATGGCAACCGAATCTCTCCCAGTAGAGAGGTTCATATTTTATCTCAAGCAAGATCACGCTTTTTTGAAGGAATTTTGCTACTTTTTGCTGAAATTAAGAGATGCAGTTGAAAACCCTTCGCTCAAGACATGGTGTGAAGTACTTTATGAAAGTACTGTAAACCATGAGATGCAGATGCAAGAGCAATTGTTGGGATCTTTGGGGTTGTCAGAAGAGGATATTGAAATGACAGCCCTAGCAAAGGCGACAAAAAACTATATTATATTTCTAAGAAGTGTCTCAGAAAACATGAGTGTAGAGGAAAAGGTGTCAGCTATGGCCCCGTGCCCGTGGTCGTATCTCGAAATAGCACAGGAAATACTGACATCTAATAGAAAAAACAAAATCACAAACAAAGTGTATCAGAGATGGGTTGAATTTTATGCCTCAAAGGAATCCCTGCAACAAGTTGAGTATCTTAAAGGTGTCCTCGGCCAACTTTATCATAGTGCTGACAAAGCCAAGAAATTAATCATGGAGAAGAGTTTTTGTGCTGCTTGCAGGCAAGAGTATAGTTTTTGGAAAATGGCCTACAATATGGAGAGTTAGTAGAATCGTTCGTTTGAAATATTTGATAGTGGTTGATAATTCATGGTATGGCCCTGTTATCATTTGGATGAGAAATTCCTTTGAATACCAAGACTGGATATAAAGACATTATTGGTTTTTAAGATTTAGTAAAGTGATCACTTAAAGAACTATAATGTATTTTATCTCTATCCTTAAGCGGGCCCGTCAGGATTTAGATAATAAAAATTCATTTGAATCCAATGAAACTCTTCCCTTTTGTGCTTACGACATCACTATTGAGATGTAAGCGAGATCTAAAAGCAAGACCTAGTCAACAAATATCTATCTTAAAATGATATGATGGGCAATATATCATATGGATATCAGCTCTTTGTTACTTCAGCTCTCATCAGTGACAGAGATGGCAGGAACTGCCATTACGATAATCATTGCCATTGTCATACTCGCATATTCAATACGAGTTATAAGAGAATATCAACGCGCAGTAGTATTCCGACTTGGACGGTTACTGGGTGCCAAAGGACCGGGGCTTATCTTTCTCATTCCAATTATTGACAAGGCGGTCATAGTTGACCTGCGAGTTGTGACCTTAGATGTCCCAAAGCAGAATATAATCACTATGGATAATGTTACTGTAGATGTTGATGCCGTAGTATATCTTCGAGTTAACGAGCCAAATAATGCAGTAGTTAAGGTAAACGATTACCGTCTGGCGTCAAGCCTT
>DATAAU010000122.1:0-9097 GCA_036259955.1 Nitrososphaera sp.
ACTAAACGCTTTATTCTACTATAGACTACGGATGAATTGACGTTGATTTTCTTAGAAAGTTTTGGAACAGATATACTTGCGTCTTTTGAAAGCTCGCTTAAGATTTTGATATCTAAATCGTCAATTCTTCTCATTCAAAATTCAATGAGATCATAAGGCTGGGGATTAATAAACGTATAAAGTATTATCAAACTAAGGGATCAATTCCTAAATTTTAACAACATTAAGTCCTAAAAATTTCATATTCAATATACAACAATATACACATGGTAGTTATAACATCTATGTCACAATACAACAAAAGAATTATCCGTCCATACTATTGCAGTAAGGTATAACTACATACACACTTATTGATGTCTTTTTAGTAAAGAAATTCCTCTACGTTATATGATGGATTTAGTAGACAACAAGAGGACAATAGAAGTAGAGAGCAAATATCGAAGTAGCAAAAAGAGTCTTTGAATAATTATGATGATAATTCTGCTAAGCAAGTACTTACTGCATATTTAGTTAATTTCAGCCACATTCTTGCTCTCGAATGGCGAAAGCTCACGAAGCTCTTTTATGACACTTGATAAGATATCAATTGCCCTATCGACGTCATCTTTTGTGTTATGTAACCCGAGACTGAGCCGAAGCGAGCCGGTAATCTCTTCATATGAGAATCCCATAGCCTTTAGCACATGTGAGGGTTTTTGTTTCTTAACGGAGCATGCAGATCCTGTTGAGGCAGCGACACTATTTTCATCAAGTTTGATTATCAGATCTTCTCCATTCACTCCAAAGAATGTAAAGTGTGCGTTGTTTGCGATCCTATCAGTGCGCAAACCATTCAGTCGAGACCGTGGTATTTCCTTTAGCACGCGTTCAACTAAATAATTTCTTAGGCCAGAGACATAATCTTGGTAATGTCTCATACTTTTGTTAGCAAGATCACAGGCTTTGCCAAAACCAACAATGCCAGGCACATTCTCTGTACCTGACCGCAAATACCATTCTTGGCCTCCTCCATGAATTATAGGTAATATATTTAGAGTGGATCTGATGTAAAGTGCCCCTGCTCCTTTGGGTCCATTTATCTTATGTGAGGAAAGAGACATCATATCTACTCCAAGGTTCTTAACATTTATGGGCAGTTTTCCTGCGGCCTGTATTGCATCAGTATGAAATAATGCGCCAGCCTGATGTGCGATTTCAACAAGTTCTTTAATAGGCTGGATTGTGCCGACCTCATTATTTGCATACATAATGCTGACAAGTGCCACATTATCAGAGATTGCATTTTTTAGTTCAGAGGGTCTAACAAAACCATCCCCTGTAACGGGCAGATGAATAGTCACAAAGCCTCTGTCTTCTAGATCTTTGCATGGCTCAAGTACTGCATCATGTTCTATACTACTTGTAATTATCACATTCTTCTTGGGTGTTTTACTTTTGACATACACAGCTGTGCCTTTGAGAGCAAGGTTATTTGCCTCAGTTCCTCCTGATGTAAACGTGATTTCACGAGGAGAGGATGCACCTATCATTTCTGCAACCCTTTTTCTTGCAAGGTGTATCGCTCTAGTTGTTTCTCTGCCAAACTTGTGAATAGAGGACGGGTTGCCATATCGCTCCTTTAGATATGGCAACATTTCCGCAATTACATCATCTGCGACGGGCGTTGATGCTGCAGTATCAAGATAAATGTACGAGTAATACGAGTTGTCAGTCATACCTATCTATAACCACTAATTTACCTGTCTTGTAGCCTGTTATATCAATAGAAACAAACTTGAATGTAAGCTCCTTGAGCTTCTTGTCCAAAATTGCAAGCTTGTCCGTATCAAACATCATGTGCAATTCGTCTCTTCCAACTTCAATCCTCGCAAGGTCGCCATGATCTCTTACGCGGACCTGTCTGACGCCGAAAATTCTCTTGACAATTATCTCTGCATTCTCAATCCTTTGCAATCTTTCGTAGGTCACCTTGCTCCCCGTGGGTATCCGTGAGGCAAGACATGCATTTGAAGGCTTGTCATAAACAGAGAGATCAAAACTCTTTGCAATATTACGTATCTCCATCTTGCCTATACGAAGCTCCATCATAGGACTTCGTACTCCGTTTTCACGGAGAGCTCTAATGCCTGGCCTGTAGTCTGTCAAATCATCTATGTTTGTTCCATCGGCAATGAGTGATACACCTGCCCTTTTTGCTTCCTTTACAAGGTGTTGACCAAGCTCTGTCCTGCAATAGTAGCATCGCATAGCATCATTTTTTACAAATGAGTGATTTTCAAGCTCATTATATTCAATAACTTTATGTTCAATACCAATCTCTCTTGCGACTCGCAACGCAGTGGCAAGTTCTTCCTGTGACAGCGTCTTGTAATCAGCAGTTATGGCAATGGCCCCGTTTCCAAGTCCTTTTTTTGCAGCTAACGCCACTACAGCACTGTCGACCCCGCCAGAGAATGCCACTATTGCTTTCTTATCGCCCCCGTTCTTTACGAACCAGTCTACCAATTTGATAAAGGTTTCCATTTTATCCTCCTCCCAGTTTTTTTATAACTTCTGCCTTGACTTGATCCATCGCTCTCCTGACAGGTATTTGGCACTTTGCTGCGATCACCTTGATGTCTTCAAACTCAGGTTTAACATTTGTTATCTGTCCAGATGAATCCTTCACAATCTTGACACGCACATCAAGGACATTGCCGTTAACATTAACCGACATAGTTACTATGTCCCTTGGCAGAACAATTCGCTCTACTTCCTGCACTCTAGCACCAAGTGTTCCAGATTCGCTGAACAATAACTCAAGCACGTTGTTTAGTTGCGTGCTTTCTGATATAATTCTAATGAGACAGGTTGGTCGATTTTTTTTAGTAGTACCTGGAATGACTGTCACATCCTTGGTGATGTTAGATAGTTGCTCTATAAGGTTACCTACTAGCTCACCAGAGACGTCATCAATATTTGTTTCCACTACATATACTATGTCCTTAGTAGTTTCATGGACAGTACCTGATGTACCTATCACTACACGAACTACATTAGGAAAACCTTCAAACTTTTTTATGCCCGCGCCATAGCCGATTTTTTCAGGTGCAATGCTGGGATAGTAGTTGACACTACCCTGCACTAAATTGACAAGCATTGCTGCCCCAGTAGGAGTCGTCAGTTCATCTTCAGCTTGCCCCCCTACAAGAACGAATCTTTTATTCTTGAAGATTTCAAGGATTGCACTTGCAGGATTAGAGATGGTACCATGAGAGAAACTTAACAAGCCGCCACCAATTGCAACTTTAGTGGAATACATTTTGGCATCAAACAACTGTAGATCTTGTAAAGCTGTTGCACATCCAACAAGGTCTGCAAACGTATCAATACTGGATGCTTCATGCAGATGTACGTTATCAAAATTCTGGCCATGGATAGTAGCCTCAGCAGAAATTATCATTTTGAGAGAATTTAGTGCAAATATCTTGGCTCTACGTTCAAGTCCCACAGAGTCGCAGCATTTTGCAAGTGCAGAATACATTTCTGTACCCTTGCGCGTGAACACACCATCTTTAGATTTCATTTGTAGTTGAGTGGCAGCAAAGCTGTGCGATACCACTTTGGCAAAATGGGCATTTATGATCATGCTATCCTTGAGAAAGTTCGAGCAAGCAAAGATTGCCTCAATGACTTTGGTCTTGCTGGCACCAGCGTCCACTAAACTGGCCATCAGCATGTCGCCAGCAATTCCTGCCACTCGAGAATCTATGATCGCAACTCTTGGCATAGCCACGCTAGCTTGTGCTTTTGCTTTATATCACGTTTATGCTTTTATCGGGTTATGCTACCAAAGTCATGGTCAGCTGGAATATCTTCAGGAGGTGTGCCATACACAAGGACGATCTGTTTGAGCGATTCCAGAGGCACTGACCTATAATCACCTTCGAACTGCTCACCATCAACATATGCTGTCGCTGGCATATTAGATATGGAATCAAAGAATACTGTTGAATTAGTTTGTTGCCATATGTCAAGGAACTGCCCCACTGTGTATTCTCCGGCTTCAGGTGCTTCAACATGTAATAGGCCATCATCACTATGAGTGTGAAGCCAATATAGGCAAGATGGGGAAGAGATTATTCCAATATTTGAAGGGATTTGCTGCTCTACACCATTAACGAATATATCCAAATGTGAATGAACATGATAATTCAACTGCTCTGCCCTATCACATTCTATTCCACTTATCGCCATTGCCGTTGGAGTCTGGTAGAAAATAGCTCCTGCAATACCAGCAGCAGCTACTGCGATTATGACGGGTATTATAATCATCATATATTTTCTTTTTCTACGTCTATCCACAGCAAAGTAGCTGTCGTCTCTTCTTTTCTTTGACAATTCATTATGACTTGATATGCTGATTAATTTAAAGTTGACCCGACTCCAAACATAATTTATATAAGCAATCCTACAGTTGCAAGTTCAGCTATGACAATTACCATAATCGGATCTGGAAAGGTAGGTGCCTCAGCTGCCTTTAATTGCGGGCTGAGGGAGCTCGATAGAGACCTACTTCTGCTTGATATAGTACAGGGCCTCCCTCAGGGAGAAGCGATGGACATCAATCATCATCTGTCAGAAAGAGGATCTGACGCCTTAGTACGAGGTTCAAACAATTACGAAGATCTGAGCAATTCTGATTACATAGTGCTTGTTGCAGGCGTCGGAAGAAAACCAGGCATGACAAGAATGGATCTCCTCAAGATAAACGCAGGTATCGTCAAGGATGTCGTGTCAAAAATTGCGGTTTATGCAAAAAACGCGACTGTAATAGTAGTTACGAACCCACTTGATCCGATGACTTATTTTACGCTCAAGACTCTTGGAGCAAAAAAGAACAAGGTTATGGGGATGGGGGGCATGCTAGACTTATCAAGGTTCAAAAGTTTTATTCAGGATGCGACAAATATTTCACGCAGTTCAATTCAAGCTATGGTGATAAGTGAGCACGGCGAAAATATGCTGCCGCTTACAAGGTTCTCTTCTATAGGAGGCATACCTCTTCAAGAGTTTATCTCAAGGGACAACGCAATGGAGATCTTTGAAAAGACAAGAAAGGTTGCAGCAGAAGTCATTGCATTAAAGGGAGCGACCGTTTATGCACCAGGTAACGCAATAGCGACTATGCTGGAATCTGTTATCAGAGACAAAAAGCTGGTAATCCCAGTGTCAACATTTCTTGAAGGTGAATATGGATTTGATGATGTATGCATAGGAGTCCCAGCGATCATTGGCTCCGGTGGCGTCGAGCGCATAATTGAGCTTAAGCTAGATAGCTTTGAGCAAGATATTTTCAGCAAGGGTATTGCAAGCGTCAAAGAAGCGATCAAGGCACTTCCACTTTAAACCCTTTTATTTTCTTCTTGTTGATAGCTGTCTGACGATGGATCTGCATACAATTCTTGACGAGTTCGCAAATGGTAGCCTTAGCCTATCTGAGGTAAAGAAAGAGATCTCGATCCACGCAGTTGAGGAGATTGACGATATTGCAAAGCTCGATGTCAGTCGCGAAATAAGAAGAGGCGGAATGCCAGAGATAATTTTTTCTGAAAGCAAAGAATACAAAGACATTATCAGAATAGCTAGCGCAGTTGTTAGGCGTAATGGTCAAGTTGTAGTCAGTAGAATAAAGAGGAACGAACTATCAAGAGTAGCTGGCACACTTCGTAGAAAAGGTCTTAATGTTGAAATTGGGAGGAACAGCACAACGCTGCTTGCCTCTGAAAAATCATTCACTTACAAAATGAGCGACGCAAAAATAGGGGTAATGTCTGCAGGCACTTCAGACATTGGCGTCGCAGAAGAGGCACGGATCGTTTCCAAGGCAATGGGCTGTGAGGCGATTACAAGTTACGATGTCGGTATTGCAGGAATGCACCGTGTCTTTCCTGCCCTTAAAGAGATGTTCAAGCAAGAGATAGGCGCGATCGTGGTAGTGGCAGGAATGGAAGGTGCACTCGCCTCAGTCATAGCATCGATGGTCAATATACCGGTTGTAGGGGTGCCAACCTCAATAGGTTATGGCTTTGGCGCAAACGGCATAGGAGCATTGGCATCTATGCTTCAAAGTTGCACATTGGGTTTGACAGTGGTAAATATTGATAATGGCGTCGGAGCAGGTGCATTTGCTGCGATGATTGCAAAGAGAACGACTAGGAGGGAATAACTGAAACTTTCTTTTAATTGGAGTTGTAGATGTATTCAATTGTTTGGCCAGTAGTTTGCAACGGACTGTCAGAAGGATATATGAAGCATGAGCAAGAACGGATGTAATAGTAAGTAGCTTTGTATGGTTTTATTCTTCTTCCTAAATTTCATCAGCGAACGGTAGATCATTTCCTGTTGCAACAAGCTCACAATTAAGACGCTGCAGCAAAGTCTTTAACATTTATAAGTGCTTTACATTGGTTGCTTTCTAATCGTTAGATGGTGTGGTAACTGTTGACTTATATTCATACGCTAAAAAGAATTAGAGAAGATAAAACTAATTATCGCAAGAGGTCAGCGATCCTGATCGGCAGGCACCTGTTTGTTACGGTCAGGATAAGTGATCAGAATGTCGCAGCTCAGGTGCTCAGGCCAACCCCGACGGGTGACATTGTCATCGCCTCTGCTCACAGCAGAGAACTTGCCAAGCACGGATGGAAGGGTGCCTTTAACAATTTGCCTGCCTGCTATCTTACAGGTATGTTATTAGGAAAGAAGGCGCTACAAAAGGAGATCAACAGTGCGGTCCTCTATATAGGCAAGCATCACTTTACTTCAAGGGTTGCAGCTTGCATGAAGGGCATTGTTGATGCGGGAGTCAGGATGCCTGTCTCTGAAGAATCGCTTCCAGACGAAGATAGGATAAGTGGTCATCATATAGCAGAGTATTCCAGCGTTCTGAAAGAAAAAGAAAACGAGTACAATTCACGTTTCTCCGCTATTTTAAAAAATGGTCTCAAGCCTGAAGATTATCCTTCACACTTTGAAGAAATAAAAAACAAAATTTTAGACAGGCCTTCAGAAAAGGCGGTGTCAGATAATGCAGACAGAGAAGTATCAATCAAGGAAGAAAAGGCACAGAAAAATACAAATGCCACATCTGGGAAGCGAGGCAGGAGAAAAGAGGAATGAGCCAAATGTCATCATCTGCAAGGCAACATCAGACCGAATGGAAGCCCAGAACTACGCTTGGAAGTATGGTGCTTGCAGGCAAGATAAACTCAATGGATCAGATTTACGAAAATGGCATGAGGATACAAGAATCAGAGATCGTGAAACATCTGTTGCAAGACATCAAGAGTCAGGTAGTTCATGTGGGTATTGTCCAAAAGCAGACTGACGCTGGCGAGATGACTCGTTTCAATGCCCTTGTAGCTGTTGGCAATGAGATGGGCTGGTTCGGCATAGGCAAGGGTAAAGCTTCACAAATGAGGGTGGCCATAGACAAGGCTACAAATGCGGCTTACCTGAATGTAATTCCCGTAAAGCTTGGCTGCGGTAGCTGGGAGTGCAAGTGTAGTCAGCTTCATTCCGTGCCATTCAAAGTGCGCGGTAAAGGCGGCAGCGTGACAATTGAAATTATCCCTGGCCCAAGAGGTCTTGGTATCGTGGCTGGCGAGAATATAAAGAGTTTGTTAAAGTTAGCAGGATTAAAGGATTCATGGACAAAGACCTTTGGGTCGACAAATACAATGTCTTCGACCACAAAGGCAATTTTCAACGCACTCAGGAGCACCTACAGTGTAGGATGAGGATGAAATTAAATGGCATATCTAGTAGTTAGAATCAAAGGAACAGTAAACATCCCCCAACAGGCACGGAAGACACTCAATGGTCTGAACCTGGAAAAGCGGTTCCGCGCTACAATAGTGCCAGAAAGCGCAGAATACCTAGGCATGCTAAGGAAGGTAAAGGACGAGGTAGCATGGACAAAGGCAGACGCTAACATAGTCAAAGAACTTCTTGAAAAGCGAGGTAGGAAGTCAGGTTACAAGCCTATTACAAAGCCAGATCTTCCAAAAGAGTACAATAGTATGGATGATCTTGCATTTGCAATAGCTGAGAACAGAGTTGCAATGAGTAAGCTTGAAGGGATCAAACCATGGTTTGCGCTTAGCCCACCAAAGGGCGGGTTTAAGAGAAAGACCAAGACTCAATACATGCAAGATGGAGTTCTTGGAGAGGATGGGGAACTATCAGAAATAGTCAAGAGGATGCTCTAATGCAGCAAGACTTAATTAAGGTGTGGATGAACGTGATAGATATAATTTCAACAGTACAGAGCGAGGGATAATGATTTATGGCTATCAGATTTAGAAAAAGTAGGAGACAGCGCGGTAGCAGATACTGTGGCTGGGGCCAAGTCGGCCAACACAGAGCATCTGGAAGCAGAGGAGGTGTTGGAGGTGCAGGAAAGCACAAGCACTTCTGGATGCGTACAATAATCGAGGAGCCTAACCACTTTGGTCATACCCCTTTTAACTCTTTTAACCGCAACCTCGTGCAGAGATGGGTTAATATCCGAGACTTAGATGCAGTATTTGCCAAGCATGGCAAGACCGACGAAAGCGGCAGGGTTGTTCTGGATCTGACCTCGCTAGGTTATGATAAGCTGCTTGGAGGAGGCTCCATCAGTGGGGCTTATACCGTCAAAGTAGCTAAGGTGTCAGAGAGTGCTAGGTCGAAAGTTGAGGCTGCAGGGGGCGGAGTTGTAACAGATGAGCAGCACGACAACAAGTGAGAACATAGTTAGGCGGTTCATAAAGGCCGCTTCAGTTTACGTTCCTCAGGTTCCAAAGCCCAAGAAGAAAATTTCCCTAGCGGAAAAGTTCGTCTGGACAGGAATAGCTCTTTTCGCTTACTTAGTAATGGCACAGATCCCCCTTTATGGTGTAACAGATGACCCACGTTTTGATTTTCTTGCATTTGCACGTGTAATCTTCGCTGCTCAACAAGGAACCCTGATGGAACTTGGGATTGGACCCATAGTCACAGCAGGGTTGCTTATGCAGTTGTTAAAAGGATCTGGTTTGATCAAGTTGGATTTTAAGAATCCTGATGACAG
>DATAAU010000123.1:0-15609 GCA_036259955.1 Nitrososphaera sp.
CAATCAGCAATATTGCAGGGTTCAATGCGATACTTAACATGGTGATGCTTGATGGCTCAGCTATGCATAATCACGAGATATCCAACTTTACTCAAACGGAAGACGCAACGTTTGATAGCAGCACGAACACTACTACAATAACCGGCACAGCCACCATTACAATGCGCGAAGGTCCAGTTCCTAATGTGCCGACAACAATACAGATAGCACAGGACCAGGTTATAGCAATATCGCCCGAAGCAGCAGCACTTGAAAATCACTTTGGAACCGCGCCAATCTATGGAATAGTGGTTACGCCAGAAATGATGGAACAGATGATGATGAGGTATAGTGACAAGACGGGCATGGGTGATATGACTGGCATGAGTGGTATGATGCAAGGACCTATGGACGGCACCATGATGATGAATAGCAGCGGAGGCATGTAAAGAAGGTAGAATACAATAGCTAAACTAGATTACAATTAGAGGAGGAAGCAATCCTACTTCATTTTTTTATTTATTAAATTTCGTTTGTCGTAGGCTAGTATAATGAACTATATCCATTGGTGCTCGAGTCTATAAGACTCTGTTGCGCTATTGTTAGTCACATGGCTATGCGGACTGAACTAGCTACAATATTAAAAGAAGATAAATTCTAAAGCAAGCGAATATTAAATCTAGTTCTATTACTGCTTATGTTTAGCCTAACTTTATTTTATAGTTGCATTGAATCCTTTCTTTAGAGTTTTTTCTGCCGAAGCCCTCTGGACCTGCTAAAGATTCTTTGATCTCTGTTGAAGTCAAAGCTTTGGCATTAACAAGTTTTGACTCTGTTTATCAAAAGAATCGCCTAACAGTTGGCAACAGAATAGTTTTTTACAACAAAACCTTCTTTAATTTACCCGAATGAGATTAGAACCTTCAATATAATCAATGGCATAGATTTTCAACAACCGCTCACTTTCAATAGTCCCTTCATATCGTCATTAGGTCTTCAATGATTAGAGACCCTTAGATTCATACCTTGTAGATGTTAATTGCGGTATTGACTTAACGTGATGGTTTATTGCCACCAGAGTTTTAGAGAAGTAATGTCCCAATAAACTTAGTTGCACCTAAAATGATATGCTTTCCCTGGTTCTTGTTCTGTGAATTCTATTCCGCACAATTAAATTCATCAAAAATAATTAATAACTGGTCTGCGATTGATAAGTAGTGCAAAGAGATAATAACATAATAAATTCTGTCGAAATAGTCAACGTTCCTCCTGCAGAGGATAATGAGGTATTTGACAAAGCAGATGTTCCATCTGGAGCAACTGAACTTGATAAAAAAGATCTCCAGCGTCTTTTTCAAGGCAGAAATTTGGCTTTCATATCCAGTTTATCAAAAGACGGATCACCACATATTACACCAATGTGGGCGGATATGGAAGATGATGTAATCTTGATAAATACTTTTGAAAGTTCCGCAAAAAGCAAGAATATCAAAAAAGATCCTCGAATCGCCATCTCGGTGGTAGAGAGTAACAATCCCTACAATATGGTGTCGATCAAAGGTAGAGTTATTGACCAAACGACTGAGGGAGCAGACGAGCATTTAAAGAAGCTTGCTAAAAGATATCTTGGTATTGGCAAATATTATTATAGAGAACCGAATCGTAGGCGGGTTATTCTAAAGATCAAGCCAGAGAAGGCAACCGGTCTATCAATTCATCCAGCTTTTTATTTTCTTGCCTATTCTCCTTGGAACAAACACAAGGTATAGAGTATGTTGGATAATGGAGTGTCAGGCTATTAGCGACGTAATAAGACGATGCAAAAAATGTGTTAGTTCAGATTAGGCGGTAAATCCGCCAAATTTAAAATAACTGCGGCTCAATTTTTCATTTTGTGTCGATCCTATTCATTGAGTCCAAATCTTGAAGGTTTTTCTGCTGACTCACTCTGGATCTTCTAAAAATAAAAAAACATTCAAAAATGGACTCAACGTTGGTCAGCAAAACAATCTAGCTAACATTGACTCTTTTTCTCCATCGAAGTGAAAGTCAACCAAAAAACACAGAAATTAATAATAACATTCCTATAGAATTAAATCCTTAGTCATATATATTTAATATAAAAGGCCAAGTACCTCTTTTATTTCAATGCTGGAGCTATCTCTTCAGCAATTAATTTTACTAGCTTTTCTCTATCTGGACTAGAATTTGTCAACACAATTTCTGTAAACCCTAAACCCGCATATTTCTCAAGTTTCCTTATTCCTTCTTCTGCATTTGTAATTACTAATAACTTCTTTTCTAATGTATCATCACCAATTACTTGAGCATTCTCTTCAATCTTGCGAGGATCATGTACATCTACATCGAAAAATGCTTTTATCATAGAACCTCTCCAAAATCTAATTGATTGTATTGCCTTTTCCTTATCCTTATCGTATGAGGCTGGAATAAAAAGTATTTTTTCTAATGTATCAAAATCTCTTCCTGACTTTTTTGCTCCCTCGCTGAATGCAGGGAGCAATTTACTTCCTATTGATTCTATATTAGTTTCATTTGTTACAAATCCATCTCCCTCTTCTCCTGCCAATTTAGCTGCTTGAGATCCCATAGCTGCAATATACAGAGGAATTGGTTTTTTTGGTTTTGTATATAGATTAGAATCCTTCACCCAATAGTATTCTCCTTTAAACGTTACCCATTCTTCAGCCCATAGCTTCTTAATTAGTACTATTGCTTCTTTTGTCCGCCGAAATCTTTGCTGAGTTGAAGGCCACACATTACCGGAAGTTACTTCATTTAGAGATTCTCCCAATCCAACTCCCAAAAATACTCTATTAGGGAACATGTATCCAAGGGTTGCAAAGACTTGGGCAACGACCGCTGGATTATATCTAAGTGTTGGAGCTGTAACACCCGTGCCTATTACTATATTGCTTGTTTTCGCTAAAGCAGCACCCATCCATGGCCAGGCTGCACCACCAGAAGCTCCAGTATGCCACCACGGCATATAATGATCACTTGACCAACATCGTGTTATGCCATTTTTATCCATAAGAATGACATCATTTAATAACTCAGTAGGGTTTACCTGTTCATGAGCTGCTTGAATACTAATTTTTACCATAGCTTACTTCTTCTTCGGAACAGAATACGATATAGCGGTTTTACATATCTGATTTATGCAGGTAACACAAAACACTAATCTTTTTACATTGCTAAGGTGAATTGCAACGCACCGAAGCCGTTAGTATATCCTCTATTCTATCGGGTGGAACAATTCAAATCTGTCGAATTTAATAATTAAACCTGCACCAATAGCGATCTATAACTTATATGGAGATGCTTAAAAGAGCTCAGCACATAATTTTCATTTTTGCGACCTTGATTCATTGAGTCCAAATTTTGAAGTTTTTTTCTGCCGAGTCCCTCTGGACCCGCTAAAAATAAAGAACTTTCAAAAAGTGGACCTAATGCAGTCAACATTCCAAATAAAAAGATAGGTACGCCGCTGAAGCAATTGCAGGATATATGTCATCTGATTCTAAGATGGAAGATAAAAGAAAGTAGGTATTTCAATAAACAATCAGCACATTCGCATCAGCAAAATGACCCACGACTGTAGGATGCCGCTGTCAGGATTGGTTTGGTGATCCCCATCGATATTGAGTAGCGTCCATCTGTCAGCTCGAAGAAAGGATTTCTTTGTTTTCTCTATCCAACCGGAAATAATCTCTTTGATCATCAGGTGCCAAATAGGCATTGGTTGACAGCGTGCGACGACTAGGTCTACGGCTGGCTAACTTAGGATTCAGATCGAGATTTTGGCTCAATCTTACGATCGTTCTAAGAGTATCAGAATCATTCTCCTTTGTCCTATAAGGCACCCATCTATTTTTGGCCACTCGGTTTTCTACCTCGCACCCTCGTTGCCGTTATTCATTCTTATACCACTATAGATCGAATGCATTCACATCTACAATAATTGAAATGTACTTTTAACCCCTTATGTAAGAAGACTCTTCCATTGATTTCAAGGGGTATTCGACGTATGGATCATCGTTGGACCATCTTTCGATAGTCTCCTTCAAGTATGCCTGTTTCCTCATGAAGTCTATCAATATGTCTTGACAATGCTTCCTTGTCGTCAAAGGGTGATCCGCAATACGGGCACTGAAATTTCGCTTTGCTAGTATCCTTCATATACGTTATGCTCTTAGTATCGATAATACAAGCAGGTGTCCCCGATAAGGCGGTATCTTCTAGTGATAGTGAAATTTGTTCGATCCGCTCAGATATGTCCTCTCTGTTAATCATTCCCAAGACCGCTGCGTAGGCATGAACCATAAGCTGTTTTACTTTCTTTTTGTCCATTATGGCAAGCGCTTCTGTGATGGTTGTTTGGGGATTGACAGCCAAGACGGGACTAGTCATAATTTCTCGTAGTCTTACTTTTCCTGGATTTCTCCCCTGCGATGTCACTTTAAATAGAATGTCAGTCTTGCTAACAATGCCTACAATCTCACCTCTAACAGATACAAGGACGTTACGCGCATTATTCTCCTGCATTGCTTCTATAGCAACATCTGTTGTCTTGTCCGATTCTAGGATGGCAACATCTGATCTCATTATTTTGCCAACTGGAGATGCTAAAAGGGCTCGTACATTTGGGAGACCAGCAGCATTATTGTCCTCTAGGTTACTGATTATGCTTTGACCCTCCTATTACTGAGTATTTGGTCCTTCTGTTTACACAAATGCCTCTAATGTACATTCATTATTGTTAACCAATACAACTATAAAAGAATATATTTTTTATAAAATATGACGAATTACATAACAGCCTTCTCACATCCACCACGAAATCGGTGAATTATATATTTATAAAGCATCAGCTTCTTAGTAAATAAAGTTGACCTCCATTGATTTAAAAAGCTGTAATTCATGTTCCTAGAACACGCGCATTCAGATTCATCTTTTAAATCCTAGGATGCAAAAGCACATCCTTAATTTTCGGCTATGATTGGGCCTCAATTTCGAAGTTTATTCTCTCGGAACCCTCGGCCCGCTGAAAATAAAAAAGTTCAGTCAAATTAGCTGCGGCATAGCACCCAATGTGGACAAGATTTGGAGAAGATCTGGAAAAATCATTTTAATGCTCACTATCTGATAAACAATGATGAAGCCAAATAGTTGGGTTTATGGTCAATTAACCCCTTATAACAGAGGGCAGACAGAAATAACGCTATCCGCAGTCTTAAATGATCTAAAAATAGTTTCTGCTCATGCGTGCTTATCAAATTTTCATTATACACTTTGGATGGAATTAACCCAAGGATGAAAATAGAATATGAATAGGAAGAAAACAATAATTATTATTGTAATCGCAATTGTTGCAATTGCAATTCCACTTGCAGTCTATACCGTATCGCCCTTGCTTATCAACACAGAGATAAATGAACCGCTGCCGACTATAAGCAATGAAAACAATAATGATGCAGCTGCGATACAAGAATTCAACAGGTTCATGGAAATGAGTGAACAGGAAAGGAGAGAAAGGGGTCATCAGATGGGCACTGAACAAAGGGATATGATAATGATAGGAGCAGCTCAGACTAACGGTACCACTGTCAATGAGGAAATGACTACAACAATTGGACAAGAAGCATCTACGCTATATACTGGTGAGTTTGTAGGAGTAAATGACGGAATACATAATGCTGAAGGTCAGGTCAAAGTTTTAAGATTAAATGATAGTACCAATTTCCTAAGGCTTGAAGATTTCAAAGCGACCAACGGACCTGATCTCTATGTTTACCTTTCAACTGATAAAAGTGCATCTGACTTTGTCAATCTTGGCAGACTAAAAGGAAATATCGGAGACCAAAACTACGAAATTCCAGAAGGAACCGACCTCTCAAAATACACCACAGTTCTAATATGGTGTCAAGCATTTTCGGTTCTATTTGGAAGCGCCGATTTAGAGCAAGTGAGGTCTTCTGCGTGATAAATGAATGGAGTGATTTGAATATATCTTTCGATATGGAAGCAAGGTGGAATGAATCTGGAAATATCCTCTAATATCTATCACACTAATGTCTTATCGTAAGTAGAATGAAAGAAAACAGGAAAAGTTTTGCTGATGGAAATAATAGTAACAAACCGGATATAGAGAAATGGAAAGAAAAGCTTACCCAAGAGCAGTATCAGGTCTGTATAAGAAAAGGAACTGAACTGCCCTTTACTGGTAAATACTGGGACTGCAAAGAAGATGGTCTCTATCGTTGCGTGTGCTGTGGTAATGCGCTCTTTGATTCTGAAACAAAATTTGATTCTGACACTGGCTGGCCTAGTTTCTGGGCTCCTGCCAATATGCAGAATCTAAAATTTGTACTGGACAAAAGCCATGGAATGAGAAGTATAGAGGTCCAATGCAGTAACTGTGGGGCACATCTTGGCCATGTCTTTGACGATGGTCCCCATCCGACAGGGAAAAGGTATTGCATCAATTCCGCGTCGCTAGAACTTGAAGGAAGGAAGCAAGTTGGTTAAGTGCATTACAACGTCTACTATAATGTAGCAGGAGAAGCAAATTGAAACTTAAAGAGATCGGACTGCAACTCTGCACTTGTACATGGATAGAAATAATGACCGGTGCTGGAGTCGTGCTATATCTCACACTGGCGATGAATGACTATATTCTTGCTGGTTTAGCTATCGCATTATTTTCTCCGTTGATTGTATTTCATTTTGTAATTACTTGGATTTCCAAGAGAAGTGGGCTTGTTAGAATTGAAGGGATGAAGAGGACAAATGAAAGCTATGGAGAACAAAAGATGTCTATGAGGCCTTCGGAGTACTCTTAATTCCCTCGGGCCAGACTGTGACCTTCAATAAAGCTATCAATCCTGCAAGCTCGGCAATATGTATACCCACGAAGAAAGGTAACAAATCATCCGAATAGAGAGGTGACATTGCAAAGTAACCATAGATGGCAATAATATTATGAAGCATCAGCATCCCTGCAAAGACCATAAGCCCAATTGTGAACGTAGCTCCTGTCTTGCGATATATGTTAGCATACACCGCAAGCAACACAACAAGTATTGCTGTGTTAGTCATACTAACCACGGAGCTCACATCCATCAGCAAAGCCATAATAATCAGCCTACCTGATTCGCTTATTTACTTTTTTCCAGATCTTATCGTGTTGCCCTTCTTGTTAATTGCAATCCGGATTTCGTTAAACGCCTCTATATTGGCCTCAAGGTAGTTTGAGATAAAGTAAAGTACTCCATATTTCTCGCCAACTTTGGTCACCATGTTATTTTTCTCAAGGACTCCAATATGGTGCTGCACCGCCTTGTAGTCAACGCCGAGAGCCTCTGCTAACTGGTTTATGTTGTGGGGTTGCTCTTTGATAAGATCGATTATCTTGATTCGGTTCTCGCCGCCCCTTGAGCCTGCAAAGAGATACCACAGCAGGCGCTTGGCTTCTCGGTCGTACATCTAACATGCGATAGATAATTGAAGATTTAAACTTGAAAGAACCGTCTATTGTCCGTCGAGTTTGTTGTTTATTATGTAATTCTATCATCTCTCCAAATCGAAATAGTACACTTCAAGGCAAGACATTGCACTAAATAGCATGTGAAGAGTTACAATATTTCAACAGCGAAAGCGTCTAGGTAGACTTGAAAACCTCATATATCAATAGTGTCTTCTAGATATCACTAGAATAGTCACCTATTGTGTATGAGGGCATTTGTGTATGGGAGATTGCTGACTAATATTAACAAAAAATACAGAGGTAATTGTGATTTTTATGGGGTATGTACCATGAACAAGTTCTCTATGTCATACTAAAAGTTCATATTTTGAAATTCATCTGACAACAATTTCTTTAAGCTAACGTGCTGCTCAAACTCCCTTACAAGTCTGGGAGAATATTCTTCTAAGTACTGCGCATCTGATATATTCTAAGACAGAAAACCCAGGACTCTCAAAGAATCCTTGGAAATTGCATGAAGCTTACTGTATGCTAAATAGTAAAAATAAGCGTGATCTTAACTTCCCAGAGGTTATCTTCCGATTTAATTGTTTAATCGTCTTTGAGTATGGCCATAGGAGTGGAGATGTGCATTGTTTAGTATACCTTATAGACTGCCTATTTGCTGGCAACAGACTATTCAATAATCATTATCATAAAGGGAGGTGTTAAGTCGAGTCAAAAGCACATGGAAGGACTAATTAGGAATCGGCATAAAATTGATTTCACGTCAAATAGGCACTTCTTTAGAAAAAGCAGGATCCTCCTCCTCCTTTCTTTTGATAATACTTTTGATGATATTCTTCTGCTTTGTGGAAGGCGGATGCTGGAACTATTTCAGTCACTATTCTTTTGTTCTTAAACCGTCCAGACCTTTCCAGTTCTTCCTTTGATTTCCTAGCTGTTTCTTCTTGTTTGGGCGTGTGATAGAATATGGCAGACCTGTATTGAGTGCCGTAGTCTAATTCTTGCCTATTCTTGGTTGTTGGGTTGTGGATTGACCAGAATATTTCAAGCAAATTTTCATATGAAACCTCTTTTGGATCATATGTTATTTGAATTGCTTCTGCGTGACCTGTTCTGTCACTGCAAACGTGCTCGTATGAAGGATTCTCCAACCATCCTCCAGTATAACCAACAATTGTAGATTGCACACCCTTTACTTTTCTGTATTCTTCTTCAATACCCAAAAACATCCCGCAGCAAAAGTAGCTGTTTGCAGGTTATTGTCATTCTCTGATAAAAGAGCAGATGCTTGGGG
This sequence comes from Nitrososphaera sp., assembly GCA_036259955.1. Taxonomy (GTDB): domain Archaea; phylum Thermoproteota; class Nitrososphaeria; order Nitrososphaerales; family Nitrososphaeraceae; genus Nitrososphaera. The sequence continues at coordinate 8,790 of DATAAU010000123.1, forward strand.
CGTATCCCTCTTCAAATTGGTTGTGATCATGTTAATTTCTCAACCTTACGCTAATAAGTCCTTTTTTCCAGATCTCTTCCATATATCTCAGAATGATCGAGATCGGCTACAAACCCCGGACTACTATTCTAAAATAATTTGAATCATATGCTCTATTTATAATCCATATAAGGAAGGCATTGAGAAGCGTCGAGCTTTGTTTAATTTTTGAGTCAACATTAATCTGTATCTAATACTGAAAGTTGTGAATAGATGACCAAGATTAACGTTGTCCTGTAGCAGAGCACAGATTCATTGAGTTTAAATTTTGAAGTTTTTTGTGCCGGAACCATTCGGGCCCGCTAAAAGATCATATGCGTAATTCATGATTATTGGTCGTTGAAGTTTGTGCTTCGACTCTCACTTAGTACGGGCTATTTTTGCTCTTATCGGCAAGGAATATTCGATAATGCACTTGAACTAAGCTCCTGGAAAGAGATTCGAACCCCCGACCTCGGCCGGCTTCTTTGACTGCTCCTTATTATCGATCTAGTGGCCAGAGTACTTAAAGTAGATGGTGCATCTAGTTCTATCATGTACAGTTCACATGCGATGTCTCGTTGCGGCACTATTGGCGGGAAAGCGTAAATCCTGGGGGTTCTGTAATAAAGGATGTACATACAGATATGACCAAAATCAGCAGCAGCAACAACAATTATGATCAAATCAGACACAGACCGACTAGTGTAACAATATTGGGAGGCCTTTTTGTTATAGCCGGAGCCTTTAGCTTGCTCGGCGGGATAGCAACACTCGTAGCAATTCCTTTCATCACAAACGTCAATCCCAATGTCATAAATGATGAACTTCGACTCGATGGACAGCAGCAGTCATTAACGCCTGGCGAGCAAACAGCACTTGCACAGGGAAGTGGATCAATTTTAACAGCATTAGGAGCATTATTGATACCTCTCGGCATTGCATCACTTATCGTGGCATACGGTCTGTTTAAGGGAAAAAGATGGGCTTGGTATGTTGCAGTTGTGTTGTCAATCATAGGATTGGTTGTTAATATCATCTCGTTAGTTACCTCAAATATGGGCGCAATAGCTGGTGCACTTGTTGGCTTCGCCATCAACGGAATAGTATTGTATTACCTTTCTAGAAGAAATGTAAAGGAGTACTTTGGGAAGATGGAGACTGCAAAGGAGCCATCATCAACTACGGTATGAGTTTAACAACTAAGGGTCACTGGCTCTAGGTTTTAGTTTTCTTCAGCCATTTGCCCAACCAAGAGCATATATCTGCCGCGCTAAGACAATAGTAGTGGAACAAATTGGTCTTAAGCTCTGCATTTACTATCGCCGAAATAGTATGGACCAGTAAGATTTGAATCCACGACCTCAACAAGCTCGGCTGCTTCTATCAAAGATCAGCTTTGGGAAGGGATATCCATATTGTCCAAATTCCGCCCAGTCCATCATCTTGCTAGCTTTTTATTTTTTCTTAAGACTTCGCTTAACAATGCATGGTCACTATGCTAAGAATACTGCAAGTGTACGCTTCAAACCTTTTCAGGGTTTTGATTAGAGGCAAAGGCAATAGCTTAGATTTAGCTTCATTAGCCAGTAAACATACCATACAGAGACGGCACATGACGATATCGCTAAATCAATGAATTTACTGGCTGGAATTTGACGGTTCTAAATTCAATGCTTAAACAGAGCCTTTATGGGGTATCTTTAAAATCAGTTAGTAGTCGATCAGTTCCGCAAATACAGCATGAATCCTTACGTATTCAATCTGTTTGCTGCAATTCAGACAACTTTCAACTTTCGACGCTGTTATCGTGCCCACATCAACTAGGTGATGGTGTAAAGCCCTTCGAAGTAATCAAATTATCTAAGAAATGACCTCCTATTATGTGCAGATTTTCTACATCAGTACCGTCACACAGTTGTACAACACTTTATCGGACTCGCATATATAGTCAGATTGCTTACCATGAATTGATAAGAATGAAATACAGGAGCAGAACAGAACTTGCTTCTAACATTTTAGAAGCAGCAAATGGCGGTGCTACCAAGACGAAGATAATGTATAGGGCATTTCTTTCATATGCACAGGTAAAAGAATATCTTGCAATGTTAACTCAAAATGGCCTAATTGCACATGATGTCGACGGAGAGATGTACCGGACAACAAGCAACGGAATTAAATTCATTGAAAGCTCTAGACAGTTGGGCGGATTACTCACACCAGTCGCTCCCGAAAATAGGCTGACATGACATGTTTGATGATAATGAAGCTGCAGAAAATCCCCAGCCGCCATCTACCTGTCCAAGATGTGGCAGGACGACCAAGTTTGGCGGAAGGTGTGAATGCGAACAGATATTGTGGTAGCGCTTAAAATCTGGTGTTATAAAAAGACACAAAAATAGTGGGCATTCTAGCACTGTAAAGGGCAAACCTTGTTCATTTTAGTGCCTCTAAAAGCACCGGACCCCTCGGCCCGCGCTGCTTCAAAATTGAGCAGTAAAAATAACGTAAAAGAATTCCGATAAGCGTAGACTATGTGGAAATGTTGTGTCATATATGAAAAGCAAGAACAGCTTCGACTTCTGCCAAGTTAAACTCGTGACATTGTTACAGTCCATATATAATGTATATAGTAATTACTGATTGATATCTTTTTTAGCCATCTTCTTACTTTATCTTGCGGTTGCTGCTGCGATGACTTAACCTTCTACTTCAGCTTCGCCCTCGGATCCGACTTCGCCGCCTTCAGGATCCCCTTCTAATATCACGCCTCTTTCTTCAAGTGTAGAAGTGGCATTAGTTGCGCCTTCAACGCGTAATGCATTAATGTATCCAAGGCTAAATTCAAGTGCCGCAGCACACCTGGGATGTCATTATTCTAGGCTGCCAGACGTGCTTCTTGTATATGTATTGCAAGGTCGCCTATGGCGATCTCCTCCAGCTGTATTACTAGTGGTATTCATGTCCGTACTAGCTGCACCACCCATTGTTGTTGTTGTTACTGTAGTACTAGTATTCTGGCCCCCTCCGCCTCCTCCAGTCTGTGCTGGAGCACAAGGAAATTGTCCACCACCCATCATAATAGTAGCATTGCCTGTTTGCGCTATGGCTGGCTGGTAGCTGCTGCCAATGAATGGTACTTATCCTGACATAAGTGCACTGCAATAACTATTATTCCTGCCATTCCTAGGCAGCTATCGGTTTGGTTTTTCTAATGTTGTTACCATTCATTCCACTAAATCGGGTTCATTAGCTCGACGTGAACGATATTGATCTTAGCTATTTCTGTATATTATGGTAAATTCGAGTAAGCGAGTAACCTTCAACTGAAGCCAAACCCGGGGAGACCCGATAATTTTGACCACTCCGCTAAGACATCAATGCTGCAGCAGATATGAGTGGGTCATGATCCTTTTGTTTTGATTCTTTCCGTATAACAATATTGCCCTAGACAGAAGATTCTGTGCTTATTCGTTCCTTCTTACTTTACGCGCTAATCCGTGATGAAATTGCGGTGGCCATCTACGAAATGACATAATAAAAGTATTCTTGTGGATTAGACAAATTCCAAGTATACCTAAAAGTCCGCCGATAACTAATAAGAGGATATATTCTGGAAGAATAGTTTTAAGACCGAGTTCCGTAAGCGTTAATTGTATCATAATAGTCATCAAGTATGTGGACGATGTGATAATTGAGGTAATAGATGCTCCAACTTTTCTTAAACTCATTGAATATAGCAAAGCGCCCATCAAAGGTAAGATTGAATAAAGAAGCAGAAATCCCCATACTTTCATCGTCGGGATTTCAGGATAAAAGGTCAACTGAAAGGGTGTCAATATTAACCCCGAAATCAATAAGGAAGCACCGGCTACTTGAATAGGAGAATGAAACCCGACCAGTTTGGCCAAGAAAATTATTGCAATTGCGAATGCAACTGCAGAAAGTATTGCTTCTAGATCACCTATACTAAATAAAAATAATGATGGGATTACCTCTGATGCGCCTCCACTCATAGCAGCTACAAAAAATCCAACTATTGCTATCATAGCTCCTATGAGTTGAATCTTGGTTAGTCGTTCTTTAAGAAAAAACCATGCCAGAAATAGCACCACTGTTGCCTCCAGAGGACCAGTGAGCGTTGATTCTTTTGAGGCGCCTATCTTGCTGACAGAGTCATACCAGGTAATAATTCCTAGAGCCATAAATGCTGATCCTGGAAAAAGATGCCTCCAAGATCTGAAAACAGTAATTTTATTTTTCATTATGAGGGCGACGATAAATAGCAATATTCCGCCAGCTAATGGAGTACTGCTGGTAGCTATTGTTAGAGGAGAGATTTGAAGCGCTGCAGTTAGAGATTCCACGAAAATCGTTTCAATTGAAAGTACAAACGCCGTAGCAAAGGCAACCCCTGACTTGATATTCAATAAATTCCAACTCCCCCGTATAATGTCGACCTGTAACTAATCTCTTGTGTCACTATCTTCACAATAAGCATTACTAAAGTACATGTTCAACTGTGAGAATACGTGAAACATATTCGTTTCAGCAGGATCCACAAACATCAGAGATATCGAATTTGCATAACATGAGAACCTGAATTTTTCAATATGATCTACACTACTGAATTTTAGTCCAAATTTTGAAGTGTTTCTCTCACAACTGTCTGAGCCAGTGATTTTTTCAAAAAAAGCAGCGTAAATGAATAACAATTATCGCGTTAAATTAACCAACAGCAATTCATGTGTACTTGCTAAAAAATACGGAGCATTCCTCTGATTTGACTTTCATAAACTTCCCCTCATTGTAATTATCCTGAGTTAAGAACCGCATGTTTGTAATCCTATTATCATCATCGTGATTCTACATGAAGTTAGATTGATACTTTACGATAAGCTTATCTACTCCTAAAGAACTGTGCGAATTTTTTGCTTTTTCCAAGTAACTATTTGCTACCCTGCTTTCCAATGAGCTACATGCTGAGGCTTTATCCTCAATAATTAGCGCTCCTCGCCTGGTGTTCGTCCGGGATATTTGTCCTTGCCCATGTATTTCTTTGCCATTTTGTCTATGTGCTCATCTGCTTCCTTACCATTGATGTGTTCGATGACGGAAGTTAACAAAGTCGCTCCTGTTGTTAATGCTTTGCTTGATGCTATTTTCGCAGGTGCAACTTTTAATTCAAACTTTTCAAACTATTGCCAGCTTTTCCTCGGCAATGCATCAATTCAATTTTTCACTTTGAGTTGTTGTAATCTGGTAAGATCTAGTATGATTAGGAAGACTTCATTGTCAAATCACCCTGCGCCAGTCTCTTAAAAATATGACAGTCCATGCAGGACCGAGCTTACAGGATTCATATTGCCACACAAAAAAGGCAAAGGGGTATGAAAGCAATCCACACTGTCTTTAATAAGAATAAGAGGACGATGATATAGTGGTAATCCTATGAGCAATAAGGAAGCCGAAAGAGAAGAGATGAAAGAGGAAACTCACGATGTCGAAGACATGGAGCAAGATGATCTAGATGAAGAGGACACTGAAGATGAAGGGCCATGAATTAATCAATATCTAATAGACAGAGAATCAATAAACGAAATAATGCAAAAAGAGATGCAGTTTAAAGATAATACAGAGTTTTTGACATACAAGTGCCATCTCTACATCAAGAGACTATATGTTCAACAATTCTTGTTTATCTATGGAAGGTTACAAGAGAAGGAGGAAACTGCGCTACAAGCTAAATCAATAATTGATTCTTTGTTTCTGAAATGTATCACCTGATGTGTATGATAGGGTAATGAGCAGTTCAAAATCGGAAAGATTATTTTAATTTTAAGAGACTTTGCAGAGTGAATCAACCTGATAATTGCAAACTCTAAATTTATGCAAATACGATCTGTAATCTATGAGAATAATATTGCCATATAGAATAAGGCAACATCTCATAAATAGTGTGGTGTGCGCACAAACCTATGTTTGTTAGCAGATGCAATAGGTATACCTGCGAAGCATATGGTGAGTCATATTACCTACATGAAGATTTGGTCAAACACAGCGTCCAAGTGCACGTGCAACTTTAGGCGAACAGTTAAGACAGAGTGATGAAATACGTAAGCAGAGAGCGCGGATATGGTAAAGAACCTGCGGGATGTCGCCTGCAAAGGATGTAACTAAAGCGTGTGTGTCTCTTTTACTAAAGAAGAGTATATCCATCAAATCTTGTAGATAATGACTTATCCCTATCAATTCCAATATGCTCAAGACGATAATGGTATGTATTGAAGAATAGGATCACCTTAATTCTAGCCAGTTATCGGGGCTAAAGCTCCCTTCACTTCTGTGAAGATGATCTGATCCCTGATTAAATAGCATTAGAGATACTCAACTGTATGCAACGTGATGGAGAGCGAGACCAGATGATACCTTTTCTCAGCATAGCTTCACGGGATTTCGAAAAGGATTTGAATATTCTGAAGTTAGCAATGGGCCAGCTTGAGAAAAGGACTCATTCTGAAAAAGCATACCGATTCAGCGAACGAGCACAAATGGCAGCTGGATGGTGGTTTTATGATGTATTTGTGACACCAGATTTGTTGCAAAAGATTTTTCAAATCGTCATTCCAAAGGAAGAACTATCTTCCCGAGATCAAAAATCTGCTACACTCAAGATAGTAGATATATTTCAATCACAGATGAGGAAGAATGGCTCAGAAGCTCGAGTAAAGATGCATGGAGACATACCTTTTGCAGCTCCTTGGTGGTCTTGGCTTATGAGATAAAATACATTATATCTCTT
>DATAAU010000124.1:0-30076 GCA_036259955.1 Nitrososphaera sp.
TTTTGATGGCATTGTAGCTTTCGAAGCTCATGCTATCTATATCTGAGTGATTAAGCTTTTCACTTCACGATGTTTCCTTTACAAACATAGTTTACTTTTGTAGCATTCATTTACAACAGTTATCAAAATGTATTAAACCGCTATTGCTGCAATATTCATTCTCAAGATTTATTCACTCCCTTAATTGACTTTGACTTAAATTTTGCAGTGACTTTGTTATAGCTTCTAATACACACATGTGTCTTGTTGTACAAATTGACAAGTCTCATAGTCCAGAGAAAGGAACCATATTTGCTCAAATACAAGAGCCAGATGACCTAGTGCTATGATGATGAATTATTATTTGTTGACGATGGTAATGATAGCTACTGCAACAAGTGGTATAGAACCTTACACTTACGACTGGGACTTTGGTTACGGCCAACAAAGTAGTGAGCAATCCCCTGCTCACGCTTCCATGAACTAATATTACAATCCCTTTTTTCTCCTGTTCTAGATGAAGGGTAAGAATGCCGTTAAGTTCAACATTGCTATGGTAGTACTTACTTTCATCCTCCATAATAGAAATTTGTACATCCTCCTCTTGCAATGCCATTCGGGCCCGCACCTCCAAGCGGTTAATAGAGATTGGCAAGCACTTTTAGGAATTTATATTTGCTACCATACAGTTCCAGCAGGCCAACGGGTTGTCGCTTATCCTATCAAACTCCTTTAGCGTCTTACCGCATATGCTACAGCAATTAGGTTGATGCTGAATCTTTGTCTTCAAGAGTATCTTGCTATCTGTCGATGCAACCATTCCAACCCGTCCAGTTCAGCAAACAACCTCTCCGACTCACGGATATCTTTACTATTCTTCAATTGGGCCTTCTTTTGTTTGATAATGGCTTCAAGTTTTACGATATCATAGTCGCCAATTGACCTAATGGCATTTATCTGAATTTGAAATGTGCTATTGACTCCTCGCTTGTTATTTGGGTTGATTTGTTCTTTTAGGAAGGAAATTCTCTCATCGATAATTTGCTTTAGCGTTATTATCACCATCCGTTTCTCTGATGAAGCAAGCACCTACGGAGATGGTAATAAATGGACGAGCACTGAAAGGAGAGAGGACGGGTCAGGTTTTCGCAGATTGTCTTAGGGTCGGCGGGCAGCCTGACACTGCTATAGAAGATATTGTCAATGTTCAATAACTTGTCTGCAGATAGTGAAGTACTGGCTTTTGAAGTAAAATTATTACAGATAATAATAATCAACTACTATAAAAAAAAAGAAGGATTGGATTTTGCTTCAGGTCATACGTCAGCACTATATTCTATTCTGTTAAGCTGTTTCTGTTGTCGCTGTAGCGTCTCCGCCAGTTGCTGGGCCGCTGTTTCCGCCAGTTGCTGGGCCTGCATCTCCGCCAATTGCTGTAGAGATAGCATCGCCGCCTGTCGCAGTGCTGGTTACTGAATTACCATCACCCTCCACTTCAACTTCGCCTGTCTCTGCGTCTCCGCCTATACCTACAGCTGTTGCATCGCCGCCTATAGATCGTGCGTCTCCGCCTCTACCAGAAGTTGCATCTCCGCCCCTGGCGCTAGTTACTGCGTCTTCATCGTCGCTAGTTGCTGTAGCTGTGCCGCCAGTTGCTGCGCCGCTTGTTCCGCCAGTTGCCTCGTCTGCAGTTCCGCCAGTTGCAAAGGCATCACCCACACCGCCTGTCGCAGTGGTGTCTACTGTATTGTCATCACCCTCAACTTCAACTTCGCCTGTCTCTGCGTCTCCGCCTACGGCTACAGCCCGTGCATCGCCGCCTATAGACAATGCGTCTCCGCCTCTACCAGAAGTTGCGTCTCCGCCCCTAGCTCTTGTTTGAGCTTCTGCAGATTCCATTGGTATAGCCATTACGGCTATCGATGCTGTCAACAGAGTTGCCAGCATTATTGCGCCGATCGTTATTCTCTTATTCATGACACAACCTAACATTTGTACTATATAAAAGTTATTTACAAAGCTTTTTATCTAATTAGGGGTAACACCTTTATCTTGCCCCAAAAATGAAGAAAGTTCTCATCGACTAAAAGATGCAGACAGAAGAGAGTCGATCCAATTATTCGTGCAAGACTGTTAGGCCAGAAAAGTGGCAGCCCCCAGGATGGAATTAGCAAGTTAATGATGACATATGACCCTGAAAAGTGGGCAGAGATGCAGGAGGAATTTGAAAGTGCTATTCCACACCTAACTAAACCAAAGATGCAGTGATACAGGCAAAACTAGAAGAAGCAGAAGCTAGACTCAAGAACATTCCAACTATAGAGGGCTTGCGAGAGAAGATTGAAAAATTGGAGTCTATGCTTACAAAATCAGAAGCTGATAGATTAGATCTTTTCCCACCCAAGATAGAAGCTATAGACAAAAAGACTCCTGTGGAAGTACTTGCAGAATTATTTAGTCAAGGCTATACGACTGTTCCATTGGATAAATTAAAGGAGCTATACGTTTCTTATGCCAAATCTGCTAGGCAGCAAAAATGGGAAAAAGAAGAAAAGGAACATGAACACGAGATTTTAATGCCGCCACCGAATAGTACAGCGATAGGAGCAGAGTTGCGTAATCGTCAGAGTCAAGGAGAGAATGTAGTCTAGTCGTAATAGTAATAGTAGTAGACTCTTTCAACTTACCTTGTCGTATCAACCTTGAGATAATTTGTCTGTTTCATTTGAGCTGACGTCAATAGCTTGCTCTATAGTCTTAGATAAAATCTGCGTTGTGATTCCTTTATTACCAGAAGAATAACAAAATCGACCTCGCCACATCATAACCAGCAATAATCAGGAGTCTAGAATCCTACCCTAATATAATGGTCTAATTCCACTTACCAGTAAAACAATTTTCTAGAGCAATGTTTTTGTTCTTGTTTTTTATACCTCTAAGATTAAGTCCTAACTATATTTTCATGTGCTTTGACAATTCAATTTTTCTTTGCTAATCTGATCTCAAAAGAAGGATGATTGTTGGCGATTGTTGAATGACTGTATGCCATTTTGAACCAATTGCTCCCATATTATATTATTCATGTGTTATTATGTAATGTCGCATGATGCTTTGTGGTATGTTAGTTTATGCTATCATTAGTTCCATTGTATTATGTTATAATCTAGTCATTATTCCTTTTGTCAAGTGTACCAGGAAGTCTCTTAGTTCTTCTTTAGGTAGGTTAGTCGTAAGATATCATAAATACCAGTACCCGCCAATACCGCTAAAAACATAGAGTCATTCTCCTGCCAGCGCCAAGGGCGCATGGGCTAACCTGATTTTAATTATTGCAGGATAACTAACATGTCTCATGACTATCACACTAACAGACGTAACAATAAGCACATATCATAACCAACCATCATTATATCTCATCATGGTAAGAAAAACAAAAGCAAGGTATTATGGAGGAGGTTCTGATAAGTATCAAATAATGATTGTTAGCGCTTTGGAGTATTACGAGGAAGGACTGAACAGCCTTCTTAACAATCAAGAATTGGTCTCAACTGAAACAGACTTGTTAGAGAATTATCTAAAAGAGGAAAGAGACCAAGCTGATGATGCTGCTTACGAAGTAAGGATGGAAACCACAGATATAGGAACACTTCTTGGACAAAAAGGGGAAGCTGAGTATAAGTATAAGCGTATCATCCAAGACGCACTGAACTACTACATTAACGGTCTGAATAAAAGTGAAAAGATAATTAGTGAAAAACTTGGAAAAGATAGCAGACTTGGTAAAGATATCTTACACTATTATGGCGAACAGAAAAGAATGGCAAAGTCAATGAGAGGAGGAGAATCTGAGTAAAATAAAAGAAATTATGGTCCTTTACTCTTTCTTATTCATCTTCCATTCTTCTATAGCTGGATGGTGGGGTCTGTCAGTCCATTGGATATGCTAGTCTAGGTCAATTTTCTTTCTACTGGTGGCATGTCACAGTATGGATAGCTATAGTTGGTGCTAGGATTGGATGAACGGGTAGATTATAATTATTATCGCTTGTGCTAATCATCATTGTATAATAACTGAAATATTCCTTCAGAATCTTGCAGTGACACAGTTCCAATGTTTTTCTCTTAAAAGGTATATAGCGAATTTCCTTGAGGACAGACACTTTGGTTTAGTTGTCGTCATTATAGTTGTTGCTTTCTTTTTTGTCACTTATCATGGACAGGTAACCGTAAATCCTCTCTCGGGATCTCCAACGACTACCCCATCTTGACATGCTATTTCTGGAAAGAACGGAACTTCAAGACAAATAGTTCCTGCTACTGGTGGAGGAGGGTCCAATTGTTGCACACAGATTGGTCTTCCCGAAGCTACTTGTTGTTGTCCTAGTCCTCCCATAAATCCTACTGTTGTTATGATAGCCATTGTTGCTATGGCAATGATAATTGTCGAAAACGTGGGTCTTTTTATGACCATGCAATCATAAAAGACACAAATTATAAATTTATTCTTTGCGGGCAAATCTATGCGATTGCTGTAGCAGAATCATCTTATTTACCAAATTATTTAGATTTGTACTCTTAATACTGAAAATTTTTGTCTTGCGAGTCGCCTTGAAATGATAGCGGTTATACTGTAAATCATCTGGTGCTCGCTAGTGATACAAGGCACGAACCTTTGTGAAATGTTCCTAGATTGAACAGTGTCATAGATAACACCCTGGCCCAGCCAGCCCTAAAAATGGGCTTGGCCTAGGCAAATGTCCTTCATTTACTCAATTTAAATAAACTGAATATTTACTTTTATGAGGCATTATAGAGATGACACGCTATAAGGTGAGAGAGGTAATCATAACTCTTTATTCTCAATTCTGTTCTTCAGCAAAAGATCACTTTTGTAACAAATCCTCGCAAAAAGCAGAAATTATCAGCTGGAAAATTCTAATCAGATCACAAAGTAATAAGAGTTCATGGAATATGGCAAGTATAAGCCTGTTAACATTTTATCCATGAATAACTTATTCATAATATTTATTTTCCAAGGTCTCAGGTTTATGGTATACACCTTGTCAACAGAGCTTCGCTTTTGTGACCGCTGCATGGTAAAAACTCGTCACGAAATTATCGAGGATCCGGAAATCGTCTACACTTATAAGCGCAGGAGACTATATCGCTGTACCGAATGTGGTCATAAAAGTCTCAGAAGGGGTCTACGTCCGAGTGCCGAATCGGTTTATTGAGAGAAAAAAGAAAATTGACAAATGGCGAGTCCATCCCAGAAGCAGTCGCACTACTGAAGAGGCAATTTTTGCGAGCCTACAAAAGTAAGAGAAGCCTACTTTGCGAAGTCGTACCACTATACTACTCTAAATCTTTACCTATTGGAAATGACATACTTCAGTTGTTGCACAAATTTGTGCTAGCCAACTCAATATATGTTGGTTCATACGATGAAGCAATTTCAGGCATGCCATGTAGAATTTACGAAGGTGACATCAACAATTATTGGCTGAGCAGTAAAAAATATGATACAAGCTACCAACCATTTTACCCGACTTGGATGCTATCAGCCTTTACGCTTGCGCTAGAAGCAAAATCGTTTGGATTTGATCAGCTAGTCGATATTGGCTCAGGCGATGGCAGAATAGCATATTGTGCAAGTCTTCTTGGAATGGACTCATACGGCGTAGAGATCGACTACGATCTTGTTGCACTACAAAGGGCAATATTATCCAGCACGGGTATTACCTACCACGCAATAAGGGCAGACGCAACGCGTTTTGATTATGGAAGTTTAGATCTTTCAAAGCCAATATTTTTTATCTCAGGTCTGCCAGAAATGGGTGAAATGCTTGCTAACAGTGTCATCCAGCAGGTGCTATCAATTGACAAGATAAAGCACAATGCGGGCTTTAACTTCATGGGAAGCCATGTTATGAAACCTCTCACAAGGGACCGTACTAACTGGGGATGGGGGAACGTCATTGCAGGTTTTGGTTTGGAACTGATCTGCACAATCTCATTGCCGACGCTTTGGACGACTGATCAAGTGCTTGACACCGCGTACGTGTATACTCGGGCTCGCTAGGTTAGGCATTCATGGATTCTGGCAACCTCTTTGATAGCGTGATGACATGGTTTGCTTCCAGATGTTTTTTGCCGATATCGGTAGTATCTGTCAATATTTGCTGGAATTTCTTAATGTAGTTAGTAACAGAGTACTTCTGGGTGGAATGGCTTAAGTTAATCCTCTCCGATGCAGGTGCAGTAAGAGCTGATGCCACAGATTCTACTCCTTGACCATAAGTGTGGAATTGGTATTTTGCTGGGACAAATTCTGTATGACCTCCTATATCTGGAACAACTGGGATTATACCTGCGCTCATCGCTTCTACAGTAGATATACCAAATGGTTCTCCCGGTAGAGGATGAACGTAGACCTTTGATCTACGCATGTGATCGAGTAGCCTATCAAACTTAAGGTTTATCTCAAACTTGACGAAATCCTCTAATTCATAATGCTTTACGAGATTCTTCAGATAATTGAAGTATCCTATTCCGTCTGGTAACATATTGCCTACAATATTCATTGCTGTGCCTAACTCATTTTGATGCAACAGTTTGGCAAGATGTATGACATTCTCTATCTTTTTACTTGGATGGAACCGGGAGATCACCAAGACAGAATCATCTCGGGCGTTTGAGGTCAAACATGCGTTACGGAATATATCGACATCAACAGGCGGGGGCAGAACGGTTGAATCCACACCAAAGGACTTTAGGATTGCCTTGCGGCTAAAATCTGAGTTAGTAAGCACAGTAGAGTTTAGCATCATTTTGATGTAAGCGCTTCTGGCAGCATTGTAATACCTCTTATGTAATGCGGGTGTCATACCCAAAAGACACATGTTCTGTAGTACAGCCGAGTAATCCGGATCACCACAATCAATCAAGTGGCTTGCAATAGGATAATGACAATATGTGATCGCATTCTTCTTGTTGAAGTAACTGTGGTAAAATGGAAGCATGTCTCCATGCGTATTAACTGTCAGGCTATAATTGTGGGGGCGATTTTTTTGGAAAATGTTGAGGGTTCTTATCTTTTTGAGATCTGCCTCTATGTTTGTTCCGTAGGCATCATGTATCAATTTCATATCAGGTTTTTCCAATGTGGAGAGTTCTACGTCGATCCCCATAGATGAAATCGCCTTTATCGTGGCGGCCGCAAGACGCTCGCCGCCTCCTCGAGCATTCAGACTAATGTGAACAATATTTGCAATCAAACCGACATAATATAGACAGTACTCAAAATTAACTGCTATTTAATACGCTTCTTACAGATTATCGAAAAAAGTTCCTAGTAAAAAAGTTCGATAATATTGGCGATGACCTTCTCAAGTATTTCGCGTGTGTAAAAAATAACTTCGAGCACGAGTATCAAAAGATTTTAAGAAAAATTTACTAAATTCGATTCTCGAGAGGATCATGGTTGCAAGCAGATATCGCCTTCGAATATGTAATAATCGCAGGTAATTATTTTTGGTCACATTGGAAAAGAAATTCCTACAAGGATGCTTTCTTCCAACTCATGATTACCGAGACATCGTCGTGATAATTTTCTATGCTTACAGCCTCGAGATCTTGCTCAAGCCTTGACCTGTTCAGTTCATGAGAAGATGTTGAAGCGTGTTGCTTTGCTTGGTCTGAGTTCACTAGAATGCCGCCACAAATGTTGCACTTTACCTTCTCTTCTGTCATCATTTAAGTGAAAACCCCCCTAAACATGCATGAACATTTGCTCATTTAAAATTATTCGCTTTTTAATATCAAAAAGTGTATTTTCTCTACCGCAGTATTAACGCTTCACTGGTTCTGTTCGTAAACAAAAAAGGCGAATGTCGAATATTTATCTTATTTGGTGACACCGCCACATGTACACAGAAATTCCTGTTAGTTAATGCGGCACACTTAAGTCTCTTGAGAACCAGCGACCATAAAAACATTCAAAAGCAACTAGCAGGTAGATATGCAGTCGTCTGGAGGCTTGCATAAAATGACATCATCAAAAAGGGAACTTAAGGAAAAAGAAAACCAACAGCGGCTTGCACGGGCCATCGAAACTCTGGACTCAATTACCAGAAACAGCGATATCCAGAAGAGCATCCGAAACATGATAAAAGAAGTGCTTCTTGCACTTAAAGATGAGAAGAGCGGAAGCCTTTCGGTTAGGGCTGCAAATGCAATAAGTCTACTCGATAGTGCGACTCAAAGCCCTCAGATGCAATCACACATACGCACCATGTTGTGGCAGGTGGTCTCGACTCTAGAAAGTATAAGAGAATAACTAGCGGGTGTTCTTCACAGGCTTTACTGGAGGAGGTAGCTTCTCAAGCTTGTGGGTAGGGTTGGCAAGGTAATGCCTAGAAGCGCCTTCCCCGCTTAAGACAATATTGCAGTGGACACATCTATATCGAATAGCCATATTGTAAGTGCAAAAGGTATTGGACATACATGGCTAAAAACTGTATGGAAATAACGATACAGAAAATTAGCGTTACCGAGGAGCTCTGGGAAATCAAAGTGGTGGAATCCCAGGGCAGTAACATCTTGTCAGATCTTCAAATATGAGAAGTCATCTACAAATATTTTATGACTTTGCACCACTTCAGGGTTATAACTAGCATGAATTGCTATCCTATCCAGTCTGAATTAGTAAGCATTTTATCACTAGCTTTCAACGATATTGCTAACTAAATTAAGCCATTAAGCCACATCAAAACAGCAAGGTGGGATGACTCAGAGCTTTCTTTTATCTAAATTTAGAAGAATGAGAGATAGTTTTTACAATCATTAGAGATAGAATATCCTCTCTCGGCTTTGCCGCTTCTGCTTCTGGTGTGCAGGTCAAATCAATCTAAGAGAAGACTAATTGGAAGATATCCTACCCATATGAGTAGCAGAATCGGCTCTTTACCACTACAAGTCAATTAGATTCATGGCTCTCCCCCTCAATCGCCAAATATCAACTAACAAGATAGGACAAAAGGAGATATCCAAACAATCAGTACAAGCCTTAGAGGAGATTTTTTCTTCTCTTCCTAAGATTAAAGTCCAATATAATAGCACAGGAGATATATGATAGAAAGGCGCTTGAAATATTGTAAAGAGGTCTCAAATTACATGAGTTATAATAAACTAACACCAGAACAAGAAGGGGTCATCGTGCGTAAAGCAACAGAAGCTCCTTTCACCGGAGAGTATGACAACTTCTATGAGGATGGAACCTTTATTTGCCGACGGTGCAATAGCCCTCTTTTTTCATCTAAAAGCAAGTTTAATTCAGGATGTGGGTGGCCAAGTTTTGATGAAAGTTTTCCAGATGCAATAAGGCGTATACCTGACCCGGATGGGATAAGAACAGAAATAGAATGTTCAAACTGTAAGGCACATCTAGGACATGAATTTCTTGAGGAAGGTTTTACGGATAAAAATCTTCGAGATTGTGTAAATTCACTATCCATATATTTTATTCCAAAGGGAAAGGAGTTGCCAAAAATAATACATGAATGACAGCTTTGAAGTTGCAACGCTTGCGAACGGGTGTTTTTGGTGCAGCGAAGCAATCTTCAAGAGACTCAAAGGTGTCAAATCAGTTGTACCTGGCTATTCAGGAGGAATAGTAGAGAATCCTTCCTATGATTTAGTATGCACAGGAAAGACTGGACATGCAGAATCAGTTAAAATAGAATTTGATCCAAAAGCCATATCTTTTGAGAAAATCCTTGATATTTTCTGGCATACACATGATCCGACTACTCTTAATCGACAGGGTAATGATGTCGGTACACAATACCGATCTGCAATCTTTTATCATAACCAAAAACAAAAGGAGGCTGCCGAGAAATCAAAAAAGGATCTCGAAAAAGAAGGTGTCTACAAGAATTCCATTGTGACGGAGATAATCCCTTTTGATAGTTTTTATGCTGCGGAGGATTATCATAAAAATTATTACGACAATAATAAAGATGCACCATACTGCAATTTCGTCATTGATCCCAAAGTGAATAAATTGCTTTTAAAGTATGGTAATGAAGTAAAAGAAGAATTTCGTTAAGATTTTTTACAAGAGGACTTTTCATTACTGAGAGCTGTTACAGTTCTAAAAACCAACAATACCAATAAAATGAAAATACCTACCTCAACCGTACGATCTCTCTATTATCTGGGACGCCTGAGCGAATTTTGAGTCTAGAATAGACAGCACTTGCCACATTTTCAGACTTGCTTTTTTCGCCATGATTAACCAAAACACGTTTTGGCCTAATCCTAGAGACAAAGTTCAGTATCTGGTTGAAGTCTGAGTGACCTGAAAATCCATCTATCTTTTGTGTCTGGCAGCGGACAGGAACGACTTTGACCTTCCCAGATTTTTCCATCATACTAACTTCAGACATCGCTCCGTCAAGGACTCGCCTGCCGAGCGTGCCGTTGATTTGATACGAGACAAATATAATTTTGTTCTTAGGGTTTGGTGCAAGCTCCTTGAAGTATTCTACAGACGGTCCGCCTTCAAGCATTCCAGATGTTGCCATCACTATTGCAGGATTTTCATCATTGAGTATATCGTCGCGCTTGCCGTAACCACTAATGACCGTAAAGTATTCTGACTGAAATGGATTTATTCCTTGTGACACGGACTTTCGAACGTCGGAGCCAAGATAGTGAGCATATGACATATGTATGGCGCTAGCCTCAGAAATCATTCCCTCAATGTAGATTGGCGATTCAATAAGCCTGCCCTCCTTCATCTCCTTTGCCATGACAAGCATTATTTCTTGAGCCCTTCCAACAGCAGGAACAGGTAGAAGAACCTTTCCACCCTCCATGAGGGTCTTGTTTATCGATTCAGTGAAGCCTCGATATACCGACTGCTGATCAGGCATGACATCTGTTGTGTTACCATACGTGCTTTCAGTAATCAGCGTCTCTACTCTTGGATAAACAGATACGGCACTGTCGAGCAATTGGGTCCGGGCATACTTATAGTCTCCAGAGTACAAAATGTTATGGGCGCCAGATATATTGAGATGAACCGTAGCGCTGCCCATAATGTGTCCTGCGTTATTGAGCGTAATCGTCATGTCGGGTGAAATATCAGTAGGCTTACCATATGGCAGGGTGATACAATGTTTAATAACTTCATTAACATCCCTTGCTGCGTATGGCAAGTATGTCCCGTTATTATTTGCAATCTTGACAGAATCTGTCTGGAGGAGGATCATCAAGGGCAAAGTAGGTTCAGTGCAGTATACAGGCCCTCTGTAGCCGTACTTGAAAAGTGTCGGCAAGAATCCTTGATGATCAATGTGTGCATGGCTTATTATTACCGCATCCAGATTATCAAGGTCAAAATTAAACCAGTCAAGTCGAGGATAAGCGTCAAGCCCTGACATTTCTCCGGGATTAATACCGCAGTCAAGCATCACCTTGGTCTCCGGCGTTACCACAACAAAACAAGATCTGCCTACCTGTTTGACACCTCCAAGACAAAATAGCATAACTTCTTCTCGGCTCGTAGACCATGATTGAGGCTTATTAGCTCGAGGCTCAGCCGTAGCAGGAGAATCTACAGTTGCTATCTTTTGCTGTTGTTGCTGTTGTTGTCTACGAGGAGGCGTTGCATCATTGCCATTAACGCTGCTAACTACAAGGGATTCCCTGAATACGCGTTTTCCTAGCTTTTGTAGAAACTCCGTCCTCTCTTTTGCAGAGGTCTTTAAAGTGGAATGTAAAGTATTGATGCTCGATGACGGAATATGAGGCGAGCGTCTGGTGTGTGCTATCCAGCCTGTAGATTGAGCAATTTGAACCAACATATTAGGATCTATTGCTTCCGGTTTGCTTACTTCAAGAACTACCTCACCTGTTGCATCGTCGCAAAATATTGCTGACACCAGCACATCTTTTGGTAGCAATTTTACTACTGCTTGTCTAGTCTGATCCTCTGGTAGCCTGCTTGTTGGATCAGTACGAATAATGAATCTCTTTTTCAAAGTCTTCGACAGAGATGATAGAAAATAAGTTAACTCAGTGAGCGCAAATTTTGGGTTCTTAGTGTAAAGCGCGATGTTAGGGCCTTCAAATCTCACAAACGTTATCTGGGAATCTGAAGGAATGGATTTGAGTATTACTTTGCTTACTGCCTCCTCGCATTGTGTGGTAACTTTCGTGATGCCATTGTCGATCTCTTCCGTGGATATTGCTCTTGCTGGCCCCGAAGATGATGATGTTATTGTCGTTGATGATGAGGATGTTCTATTCCGTTTAGGAGAAGTAGTAGTAGTTTGCCTGGCTTGAGATGCAGCTTCGCCAACATTTTGGTTCTTTTCTAATTCCTTCTTTTCTAATTCCTCCATTATCGCTCATCCGACTATATTCCAACTGCATATGCCTTGAGGCTAAGATCAATTGTATAAGGCATAAAGCGGTAATAAGCCGATACTATATCCGTGACCCCATTATAAAAGGGTAGTGCTTTTTAGAATACGACGTACGGGAGCACTAGAACCGCAAATACAATCGCAGCCATTACAAGAGTCAAGAGCATATTTGCATTTCTTGCAATCGCTTTGGACTTCACTTTGTTATCTATTAAAGCACCATACAGCTGACCTCCATCCAGTGGACCTAATGGCAGTGCATTGAATATGCCTACGTTAAAGTTGATGAACCATAGCCAGAACAGCATATTGGCAACCGGAGCAAATGAGTCGCCAAAGACGGTTGAAGTGTATTTTGGAGCCATGAGATCAGAGAAGGGCACGAAACCCTGCTGAAACGTTGGTGGAAGAAGAATAGCCAATGGGTTTTGAGTAAATTGGTTTCTGTATGTGTTAAGGACCTCTTGAGGATTTTGGGAAAGAGCTGTCACACTGACTCCGAGAGTCCCTCTTCCTGGCTCTACCGCTGAAGGGAGTGTCACCTGACGAGCTATAGTGTTGCCAACATCGTTGAGCCAAGTTATTTCGACAGTATTGCCAAGGTTTCTCCGAAGATTCTCGCTCAAATCATCAAGTGATGTGATCTGTTGGCCTGCAATGTACTGAATCACTGATCCGTCCTCAATCCCTACAGATTGAGCCAGAGAACCACTATTTACACTGATTACCATTACGCCAAACTGAGGAGCATTAGGGTTAGGTGGAAGAGGAACAAGGGTAGAAACTACAAAATACATTCCGAACAAACATGCTGCTGCTAATATCATATTGTTAAGAGGACCAGCGGTTAGGACAGCGCTTTTTTGTTTCAGCGTTGCTCGGTTTAACTCATCCCTTTCAATGTTAACAAAGGCGCCTATAGGTATGCCAAGAAATAGCACAATTCCGGTGGAATCAACTCGAATGTTATGTACTCTAGCCACAACACCGTGTCCTGCTTCATGAATGATAATGGTGATAACAAGGGCTGCCAAGCCGTATGTAATAGGTAAATACGGATTGAATCCTGGAATTAATAGATTAGCTGCTGGACCAACACCCCGTACACCTTCTCTTGCTTGGGCATCTCCAAACATGACCATGAGAGAACCTACAATAAGAAATATAGCCAATGCCGTTATTGCAGGCATTAGGTACGTGTTAAACCGGGCATACAATTGTGAAATACGCCATTTGGCGACCTTATCGAAGAATTCAAGGCCAAAGGGTGTGTGAATAAGTATAAGCACAAATGCCTTTACTTCTACGCGCATCCTGCTATTCTTCTGTTGTTCCAATTGGATTGTATTAACTCCCTCTGTATTTAAATCCAAGCTTCCTCTATCTTACGCTGCACTACCAGATGTTCATATCCCGCCACTGGTATCTGTCTTCTGTATCTCAATGTACACTTTGTCGCCAACCTTGATGCCCATGTCTTGATATTCATGCATGCTGAATTTTATGGTTGGAGAATCAGTTAGTCCTGGCCCCATAAACCCAATATTTGTGATGACTTTTGGCATGTTTTTCATGAGATCCTCAATAGATGTTACGTTCGGACCAAAAGGATTCGTGTTCGGCCTGTCGGGTTTGTACTCTTTGGGGTCATTGAATGTGACGTATACGTAGGGGCTGCCATCCTGAGATGCTTCAATTCTGGCAACTATGAACTCTCTTCTCATTAACATGATAGTTTTCACAGGGGGGACTTATTTGCATATCTGAATGATACTCTTTCCACCATTGTGCCTGGCAAGCAGAAAGTCTACATTAGAGGCTTGTACACACCATCTTCATGCTTGCCATTGACGCTGTTGACGTCACTAAAATATATAGGAATTCAAGATACCCTGCAGTCAAAGACCTTACTTTAACAGTGGAGGCAGGCAAAATCTTTACGCTACTGGGAAGAAATGGGGCAGGGAAGACTACCTTTGTGAGAATGTGCGCTACTCAATTACTGCCAACCTCAGGTACAATAGATGTTCTCGGTTATGACGCAGTCACACAAGCAAGACATGTGCGCGATTTGATATCTATTGTGCCACAGGAAGGCAGGCCGCTCCGAGCTCTTACTCCCTGGGACCATGTTTACAATTGGCTCCAGATAAGAGGAAACAGCAAGAGGGAAGCACGAGATAAGACAGAAACAATGCTGCGAAAGTTAGAGATCTATGGCGCAAGAGACACTCCTGCGATGAACCTCTCAGGTGGCATGAAGCAAAAGATCCTTGTCGCGATGGCCATGGCAACTGATGCAGAGCTTCTCTTCCTTGATGAGCCAACTATTGGCCTTGATCCAGTGTCTCGACGGCAAGTCTGGACAGCAATCAAGGATTGGAAACGCAAAGGAGGCTCTATTCTGCTGACTACACACTATATGGATGAAGCAGAAATGCTATCTGATTATATCGTAATTATTGATAAAGGTATGATCGTTGCGCAGGGTACCATCCAAGAGTTGCGCAGGGTTATACCGCAGAATATTAGGGTAGACATAGCACGAGATACGTTAGACGTTGACACCTTGAAATCTTACGGGTCTGTCGTTGACACGGGTGCAGGGATGCTTCGCATATTTACTTTTGAATCTGCAGTCCGTGAGCTGTCTGATCTTGCATTGCGACATAACCTCTCCTTTACAGTTTCTTCTGTTACACTTGATGATGTCTTCGTGTACATTATGGGTAATGGTATTGTAGATGATCAGAATTCCAAAGAGTAACCTATTGCCTGTACGGCAGGTATTGCTTATCGCCTACATGACAGGCGTTCTCTGGTTAAGAAGGAATCCTATGTCATTAGTCTTTACAGCAATAAGTCCATTTTCTTTGTTGTTTGTACTTTTCGTAGTAAGCGGAGGACAGTACATTCACTTCGCTGTAGCGGGCAGTTTGGTGATGGCCCTAGTAGGATACGGTCTTGCGCTTGGTCAAGATATTTCATTTTACAAAACAGAATACAAAGTACAGGATGTATTTGTTGCCTCGCCTGTTTCACCATTGACCTATATGGTTGGACTTGCGCTATCCGAGCTACTTTTTGGACTTCCAGCGCTCATAGTGCTAGCGACCCTCGTTGTCTATTTTGGATCAATATTCAGTATACCTCTACTGGTAGCAACAATTCTTTTGATTTGGGGAGCCATGTCAGCAATGGGCTTTTTTCTGTCATCGCATATGCTCCATATGAGAAATGCTACGCAGGTGATATCCTTTGTAAATGTGATACTTGCGGTAATACCTCCAGTATTTTACTCTATGGACATAATGCCAGAGGCGCTACGGCCTCTTGCTTATGCTGTCCCGACAACTCATGCGTCATTGATGTTACAAGATATCATGGGCATCGCAACACCGGCTGACTGGTCGCTTGAATTTGGGTTTGCGGTCCAAATTGCGTATCTGTTAGCATTTGTCACCTTGGCCAAGACAAAGGCGTTATGGCGGGAGAATTAGTGATAGTTTAGGCTACGAATCAATAGCTCCCCCCAACCAATCAGATGAAGAGAATATATTGAGTTGTTGAACTTGAAACGAGAATTGAAGAGTCACGAATAGTTTTTGGTGCAAATTAAAGAAAGTTATTAATGACTGCTTTCTTCAGCAAGAATTCAATTTCGCATAAGCATAGATATAATAGGTCATGGTGGGATTCGGACCCACGACCTGCTGATTTCTTGATGAAGTTTACAAGTCAGCCGCTCTGACCAGGCTGAGCTACATGACCTCATGCGCTGTAGCCACACTGCGTTTTATTAATTAAACGGCGCGTTGTTTTTGAAAAAAAAGATTATTTAGCTCCAGATTCATGTGTATAAATCGTTGGTTCATAGTGACGCGGTAGGGGAACACAGCAGGCGGGAAAAAGTCAAACTAGTGGGCTATATGATAGGAACAGCAATGTTCTTTGGCGTAACCTTGCTTGTCTCATTTTTCGTAGTGATACTAGCTATCGATGCCATCAATATTCCAGCGGATATAGCTCCAAATATTCTATTGGCGGGTCTGGTGCCCCCTTCAGTAGCAACTTTCTTGCTCTTTACAAAAGCGTTTGGTCGGTTTATTTAAAATATATTTAAAAAAGACGCAGTTTGTGAATCTTCGTGCCAAAGTTTATTGTCCAGGTGATTATCGAAAATAAGCCCTACATCAATGACCCTGAGGGTGAAACAATCCATAAGGATCTAGTTGTCAAGGGAGGCTATTCGAACGTACAGTCAGTCAGATCTGCAAAGATGCTGAAAATGATCGTTAATTCAAGAACAGAACATGATGCTGAAGAGATTGTGAAAAAGCTGTGTCAAGAATTGCGCATCTTCAATCCCGTTGTCAGCAACTGCATAGTCAAGGCGACAGGTAGGAGCTAGAAGTGTTTCACAATCTCTAACACACCTCTCGTAGTAGATGTCAAGAATATTCTATAGAGTTAACTGAGACACTCCAGATACACTCTTTAGGAAAAAATCACATTATTGCTTTTGAAGGAAACAAACCCCACATAGTTCTCTTTTATCTTCACATAGGCTTGCCAATTCACATGACGCGACTTGGGTTGTAAGAATTAGTACTTATCGCGGTCCATTGTCTCAATCATATTGTCGAAGCTATTGGAATCACTGAGTGCACCTTCTAATAGTAAGGTGGTTCTCAAATGCTTTGCCAAGTCAGTCACTGTTATGATACCTACTAATTTGCCACCTTCCATTATTGGAAGGCGACGTATTTTGTGATTCACCATCCTCTGAACAGCAACCTCGATTGGTGTATTTGGATCGGCTGTTGTCAGTATCTGTGACATGATATCGCTTATTTTTACCTCAGCTATGGGTAGTTCCTTAGCGCATAATTTTTTTATAAAATCACGCTCTGTGACAATGCCAATCGGATGATTGTCTTTGACAACAAACAACGAGCTTATGCCTTTCTCCGCCATGATCTTGGCAGCTTCCAATGCGGTCTTATCATGGTCTATCATAACTATGCTCTTTGTCATGATGTCGCGGACTACACTAGCTGCCATAGACATTTTTTCCACAACCAACCGATGATAAAAACAATACTGTATCAGTCTCTTTAGAGATATAGAATAAAATGAGCAGGTCTGAAGATATTAATAGAAGCGACTGCAAGTTTTTATTGCAAAGTAATGCCAGCAAGAATTGGGATAGCTGTTTTCCCGGGCAGCAATTGCGACCGCGATGTTCACAGCATTCTTAGCAATATAATAGGTATTGAGGCCGACTTTATCTGGCATACTAAGGATCACATCAACGGCTATGACGCAATGATAATCCCAGGAGGCTTTGCGTTTGGGGACAGACTTCGCCCTGGAATAATTGCCGCCCATAGCCCAATAATGCAGGAGGTAAAAAGGATGGCGCAGGATGGTCTACCAGTGCTTGGCATATGCAATGGATTTCAAATTCTTGTTGAGTCTGGGCTGTTGCCTGGTGCACTTATGATGAATGACTCTCTCCGGTTTGTCTGCAGGTGGACAAACGTACAGGTTATAAACAATAAGACACCATTTACGAGCGAATTTTCACCAAATCAAAGATTCAATATCCCTATTGCTCACGGGGACGGACGATATGTAGCTGACAACACGATATTGAAGGAGTTGAAAAAAAAGAATCAGATCGTTCTTCGGTATGCTAGCGAGAACCCTAACGGATCCACCGAACTAATTGCAGGCATATGCAATGAAATGGGCAACGTAATGGGTATGATGCCTCATCCGGAGAGGGCAAGTGAAAGTATCCTTAGCGTCGACCGCAGCAGAAATAACAGCAGTAGTAACAACAATAACAGAAGCAACGATGCCATCGCTATTTTCAAATCGCTTGCGTCAAACCTCAGGCAAAAGGAGATGGTATAGGGATGGATGTCCTCACAAAGCAAGAACTTGAATACCTCGAACAACAATTAAAGCGAAGGGCAAATGAAATTGAAAAGGATGCGGTAGGAGCTCAATGGTCAGAACACTGCTCGTACAAGTCATCCAAAAAATATTTGCATTTGTTGCCCACAAAGGGCAAGTATGTAATTGTTGGCCCAGGCTATGATGCGGGGGTACTTGATGTTGGCAATGGCTACGTCTTAACAGTCCACATCGAGAGCCACAATCATCCTTCGGCCATTGAGCCATTTGGTGGAGCTGCAACAGGGGTAGGCGGGGTAATCCGGGACATCATGTCTATGGGAACTCGCCCAATTGCGATTCTTGATGCTCTAAGGTTTGCGCCAATAATTGATGAGGGCAATCATTATGTCGCAAAATCCAAGTGGCTCTTTAAGAATGTGGTAAAAGGCATTGCAGATTATGGAAACTGTATTGGTATTCCAACGGTTGGAGGAGAAGTTGAATTTGACCCATCATTTCAAGATTATTGTTTGGTTGATGTTGCGGCAATAGGCTTGGGCAGAAAAGAAAACATTATCACAAATGAGGCCGATGCAGATGACATAATAATACTTGCTGGAGGCCCCACTGGTCGAGACGGCATACGAGGTGCCTCCTTTGCCTCAAGGACGCTTGAAGAAGAGAACAGATCAGCCGTACAGATTCCTGATCCCTTCCTTGAAAAATTGCTACTGGAGGCGACACTGGAAGCAGTCAAAAGCGGGTGTCTGAAGTGCATTAAAGACTTGGGAGGGGGCGGGCTTTCCTGCTGTCTTTCGGAGACATCAGACAACCTTGGCAGAGGCTTCGATATCGAGCTGACAAAGATCCATACGAGAGAAAGTCATATGACGTCCAATGAACTCATGATATCTGAGTCACAAGAGCGCATGCTCTACATTACTAATAATTCAAAACTCTCAATTTTGCAATCAATTCTTGAAAAGTATGGAATCAAATATTCTATCATTGGCACCGTCCAGGAACACCAAGACCTAGTCATTAGGCATTCTGGCAAGGTCGTTATGCAGATGCCTTCCCATTTGGTCGCCCATGCGCCGCTTGCAGATAGGGCGGCGAGACGCCCTGCCTACATAGACAGGCTCAAGAGAATTAACCAACCTGTCCAGCCGTCGAACTTGGAGAAGATCTTGCTGTCGCTCTTGGCGAACCCTACAATAGCAAGTAAGCGATGGGTTTAC
This sequence comes from Nitrososphaera sp., assembly GCA_036259955.1. Taxonomy (GTDB): domain Archaea; phylum Thermoproteota; class Nitrososphaeria; order Nitrososphaerales; family Nitrososphaeraceae; genus Nitrososphaera. Next base: position 19,562 of record DATAAU010000124.1, read on the forward strand.
CAACAATACGACCATGAAGTGGGCATAAGAACGGTGATCAAGCCTGGAAGTGGTGACGCAGCGGTGATGAGGCTTGATAATGGCAAATTTATTGCGGTTAAGCTCGATGGTAACTCGAAGCATTGTTACCTTGACCCTTATCAAGGAACGCTAGGATCTCTATCGGAAGGCTTTAGAAATATCATCTGCTCAGGCGCTTATCCCATTGGGGTGGTAGATCACCTACAGTTTGCTAATCCAGAAGATCCAGAGATTTACTGGACATTTATTCAGGCAATAAATGCAATAGTAGACTATTGTAAGTTCATGGAGGTTCCAGTTGTTGGCGGCAAGGTAAGCTTTTACAATGAAACTGCTAGGGGTCCCATCAAACCGTCACCAGTCATAGGGACGCTGGGACTAGTCGAGAAACAACAGTTTCTTACGCAGATGGCACTCTCAGCAAATGAGTCGATCTTTATTGTTGGATATACCCAGCCAGAAATGGGTGGTTCCGAATACTATGAACATTTTCATAAGATAACTGGTGGAACAGTTCCAGTGGTGAATTTGGAGGCAGATAGGCAGAATATGAATGCGGTGTTGAACCTCATAAAAGAGGGCCTTGTTAACTGCGCCCATGACTGCTCGAAGGGTGGTTTTGCAGTTGCACTTTCTGAAATGGCGATAGCTGGCTCAATAGGATTCAAAGTTCGGCTTGACGCTATCCCTAACTCATGCAAAAGGTTAGACGAACTTCTATTCTCCGAAACGCACTCTCGATATATTATTGCAACAACTGACCCAAAAGGTGTCGACGAAACACTATCCAATAATGGAGTACCATTCGCTGAGATAGGTAAAACTGTGCCTGCTCATATTGAATTTTTCAAAGACAATAGACAGATAATAAGACTATCTTTGAAGCAGTTAGAGTCAAAATTTTACTTGCTTGAAAGGAACCTGCACGGATAAATAAGATATATTTTTAATAGCATATTGTTCATTGTATTTTATCTTGGGGTGGGGCGGCGTTGGTTCATGAAAACTGTGGTGTAATTGCGATCTTTTCTCTTGATGGGCATAATGTCATACCTTTTGCTATAGACTCGCTAAGAGCTCTACAGCACCGCGGGCAGGAAGCATGGGGTATTGCAGTTCCCAGCAAGCCACCTTTCAGAAGGCTTGGGCTTGTCTCTTCTGCAGCCTCAGACTTCCCGACAGTGATCACGAAATACAAATCTCATATTGTTATTGGACACGTCCGCTATTCTACGCTTGGCAAGAGCACAATTGAAAACGCCCAACCTCTCAGAATAAAGGATCTCTGTGTTGCACACAATGGCACGATTGCCAATGTTGAAGAGCTATCAGGCATGGTAGGTGGTTGCACTTTTACTCCACAAACAATGAGCGACACCCTTGTGGCTGCGCAACGTCTTGTCATGCACTTAGCTGACAAAGAGGACATGGCAGAAGCGATGCATATCTTGAAAGGAGAAATGGTCGGCTCCTTTTGCTTTACATTTCTTACAGATGACGGCTCGGTATATGCAGCCCGCGATCCAAGAGGTTTTCGACCTCTGGTCTTTGGATATCATAGAGAAACCAACACCTATATTGTCGCATCAGAGTCGTGTGCACTTGCAGCAGTCGGGGCAGAATTAATTCGGGATGTAGAACCAGGTGAGCTCTTGAAGATTAGCAGTTCTGGTTTGACTTCTCAGCATTTTGCCAATGATAAGCCTCATGCCCACTGTGCATTTGAGTACACATATTTTGCGCACCCATCCAGTATAATGGAAGGAATCAACATTTACGCCGCAAGAAAGCGAATTGGGCAGTTTCTCGCTAAGAAATTTCCTTTAACAGATGCAGATGTAGTTGTTCCAGTTCCAGACTCGGCACGGCCAGCAGCGTTGGGCTATGCACAGGAGCTTGGTCTTCCATTTGAGGAAGGCTTGCTAAAGGATAGATACAGCAAGAAAGGCTCGATGCGTAGCTTTATCGAGCCGTATCAAAACAACAGGCTGGAGATAAACAAGGGCATAATCCCGATCCCTGAGGTCGTTGAGAATAAGCATGTTGTTGTCGTAGACGATAGCATCGTCAGAGGTACAAGCTCCGCTGAGATAATCAGAACACTTAGGATGGCAGGTGCAAGGAGGGTGAGCCTTGTAGTTACATACCCCCCTATACGTTATCCCTGCTATGCTGGCATCGACTTTCCATCACAGGATGAATTAGTTGCTTACCAGCAAGGTGCTACCGAAGATTCAAGCATCAGGATAGGGTCCCATGTTGCACAGGTGGTAGGCGCGGACTATGTCGGATATAATGACACCGCCAATCTTGCAAAGGCAATAGGGATGCCCGAGGACGAACTTTGTTTTACTTGTTCTACAGGTAATTATGGGCCACTAGGAATACGGCCAGTGTTTAAATCAAGGACACAGATGAAGGGCGAATAATAGCTTAAATATTTTCAAACTTAATCTTTTCTGATGCGTATAGCACTTATTGTGGTAATAGCGGCTGGCATAATTGCTGTCGCCCTTGTTGCAATGTTTGCTTCTACCCTGCCTACAAAAGATTATGACCTGAGTGTAGATGCTCTCAAGGACGAACAATCACTCTTTACAAATGCAAGGGTAGTGATAAAGAATACCGGCAGGCTGCCTCTTACAAATATACTTGTTGATTATGGAAACAACAGAGAGCCTCCAATAGATGTCCTTCAGCCTGGTGACACGCTTACCCTTTCGCCCCCTGAAGGGGTACAGCTGGACCACGTGACAGTCACAGCAGAGCCAAGCATTGACGTAGTACAGTCTTATCGAACTCCATGGAAATTGCCTGGTATGATCGGTTCATAGCCTGTTTAAATAATGCGCAAATGAAGTTAATAACATGGAAAGAGACTCTCACTCAGACGACGAAATAAGGAAATTCTATACGCATAAGAATATTGCAGTAGTAGGAATGTCAAAAAATGAAGGCAAAGCAGCCCATTATGTTCCCAAATACCTCATTGATCACGGCTACAATGTTATCCCTGTTAACCCTACTGCGACTGAAATCTTGGGACGCAAATCATATCCTACAGTCAGTAGCATACCAGATAGAGTAGATGTTGTCGATATTTTTAGACGGTCGGAGGATGTTCCCTCGGTCGTTGAAGATACTCTAAAAAAGGAAGGCATACAGGTGATCTGGATGCAAGAGGGTATCTATAGCAAAGAAGCAGAGAACATGGCCAAGGAAAAAGATGTCTCAGCAGTTTACAACCGGTGCATGATGGCAGAACACAGGAGGCTGTTCGGTGACTGAGTTAAATTATACAAATGGTTGTATTATCATTATCTTATGTCAAGTATAGACAAGGTTTTAGACGCCACAAAAGGTGTTCTAGAAGAACTTCAAAAGCAAAATATATTTTTCAAAGTAAGCGTAGATAAAGACGCCAGTATTGTCAGAATCTATGGTGAGGGCTCTCACCATATCAAACGGGCATCTTCTGGACTAGGAGAGGTCATGGAACTAGCATACACAACAGCAGAGCATCACCCGTACTGGGCAATTCTATATAATGCTGCAGAGATCTGCAAGACGGTTTTGGATAAATGGGAGTCAGAACTGACTCAGGACCAGATGAGTGAGATGTCCTGGCGCTGCGATGAGATCAAAATGGCTCTGAAAAGGTTGGAGAAGTAAAAGGTCAATGACAGCAAGACTATCCTAAGAAAGGCTTTATTGAGTATGTGCAATACGATTCAGAAAAGAAGAAACAATGAAAAGCGCATTTTCACCCTGCGATCGGTCAATGGCGGATTAGTGGCATGTGCTGGTCTAAAGTGATTCAAGATTCTCCACATAAAGAACCATAGACCATCCAGACATTTCGGAATGGAAGAAGCCATTCTCTTTTATTTTTAGCCTGAACCAAATAAGACGAGTCTAAAAATTATAATATAACAACCACTTCGCAGTGATAAAACAGTATCGAGAAGTACATACCCACCCCCTAGAAATAGGAGTTGAATATATCTAGGATACACTAGGTTTATAACGCAATAGTAAATAGAGGATAGGAGCAAGCGAGAAAATTTTTCTTCCTAAATGAGCAAGCAGCAAGTCTTATCCGTTAGCAATGCCATAATAATACGGTATAGATGGAGGTCTCAATTCCACTCCATAGACAGAGAAAATTTTCACTGGCGGAGAAGAAGGATTTATTTATTCACCTATCGTTACTTGGAGGGTTTCTAGGATTAGTTGGATACCTTGCAATCGTTTGTCGGCATGTCCATTGAGCAGAGTGTATATAAACTAAAAAATAGAGTGAAAAACTATGATAAAAATAGGGCTGATTGGAAAGACAAACACGGGTAAAACAACGTTCTTTAACTCTGCTACACTGATGTCTGCGGAGATATCGAATTATCCATTCACCACTAAGAAGCCTGCAGTTGGCAACGCTCATGCAATAACTCATTGTATTCACAAGGAGTTTAACCTGCGGGATAATCCCAAGAACTCTGGTTGTATAGACGGCTGGAGATTTATTCCAGTTGAGCTTGTCGATCTACCCGGCCTCATCAAAGGCGCATGGGAAGGCAAGGGACTTGGTAACCAATTCTTAACAATAGCAGCACAGTCAGACGCCTTGCTGCACATAGTTGATGCATCAGGAAGCATTGACGCATCGGGCAAGATCGCAGAGCCAGGTACTGGTGATCCCGTTGCAGATGTCGCAGATATCGAGGAAGAGCTTGTCATGTGGTACCTAAAGCTTCTTGAGGCAAACAGGGATAAGATATCACGGGCAATTGGCTCAGGGATGAATACAGTAGCTGCAATAACAGAAGTTTTCCGGGGCATTGGTGTGAAAGAAGATCACGTCAAGCTTGCGCTTGCACAGAACAATCTTACTGAGACTGTATTTGATAATTTTGGTATAGAGCAGAGCAAGGATTTTTGCTGGAGCCTGCGCGAAATTTCAAAGCCTACTCTGATAGTTGCAAACAAAGTTGATCTTCCAACAGCAACAGAAAACTTTAGGCGTCTGCGCGAAGAGTATCGTGACGTCATCATAATACCCGCAAGCGCTGATGCGGAACTCACACTCAGACGCGCAGAAAGTAGGGGGATCATTCGATACATTCCCGGAGATGAACGCTTTGAAATAAACGATCAGACAAAGCTGAATGACAAACAGAAATGGGCGCTTAACTTTATACGCAAAGATATCCTGGGCGAATATATGCGCACTGGCGTGCAGTTTGCAATAAATGTGGCCGTATTCAAGTTGCTCAAGATGAACGCCGTCTATCCAGTTGCAGATATTCAAAAATTCTCAGACAAGCATGGAAACGTACTTCCAGACGTATACCTAATGAGGTCAGGATCAACTGTGGAGGATCTGGCAAAGGAGATTCATACCGAGCTCGCAAAGGGGGTACTATATGCTCTAGATGGCAGGGACGGCATAAGGCTGCCTATCAACTACCAACTGAAGGACCGTGATGTACTATCTATAGTCTCAGCAAGAACAAAGAAAAAGTGAGTTATATGACACCAACGGAGCTGATGCAGGAGATACAGGACATACTCCGTCAGGAACCTTCGAGAATGTACTCAAGGGAAGAGATATTGAATTTACTTGCTCCAAAAAAGAAAGATCAGGAAATTGAACGACTGCTGGCAGAACTTGAAGTTACAAGTTCACTTAGTGAAGGTAAATCAGATGTTTATTCGATGTGTCGTGGCGGCACGGTCTATTACAGATGGAACAATACAAACAATATAACTAGTTAGTGTACGTCTCGTTGGTACATTGCATTACTTTTTAGTGTTGAGCAAATTGAGACATACATATCTTATTCCCTTTTCTATGGTTAGATACGCCAGGTGTTTTCTACAGATCATCAGCAAGTTCCACCATCAGTTTTTGTGATAAGAATTTTGATAAATCGTTTAAGCTGTCCACTCTCAAGGTTAGCAGTAGTCAATAGCTTTGTCTTTGTTATTGACCGTCAGCAGACTCCAGAATAATCGCAATAATATCGGGCCCGCTATAATTTTTCACATAAAATGAGAGAGAGGCAGATGATATAAATCATAATTGAATTAACCTAGCAGGCTAGACTAAGGACCAAATTTAATCCAGCTCTAATAAACCTATTAAAGAATACATAAGAGAGTATGAGGAAGCACGATCCAACTGTCATTTAAGATAGGGAATATAGCGACACTCTTGCAATAAGCAATAATAATCAGAGAGTAGATTGCAAGTGTTTTAACTAAGAGCATTAGGGAATTTACGCGTTGTATGCGCTTCTATAGATAACTAGATCCCTATTTAGACATACACTATAACGATCAATTACAATGATTCCACATCCAAGTCGCATAACAAGAGAAAATATTGGAAAAATAGAGGATTATTAATACTCATATTGCAATGCGTGCACTGGGCCTTAACAACGACATACACAATAGTGACTTTATGCGAAGGTACCTCCAATAATAATAAAGATCAGGAAGAGAGATGAGAAGTATACTGAGAGGAAAGACCGAAATACATGTCATGGTAACAAGAGACAAACTTTCCTCTCTGTTTCCTATCTATCCTCTTCCTTAGTTTTCCATGTGACTTCATTCTTTTCTGCGGATTAGTGGTATAGCTCTGGGAGCAAATTCACTGAAATGTTGTTTGATTTTCGTATATAACATGATACATCTTTTAGCCTATGTTATTGATCCTTTGGATTTAAGGTTGCATAATAAAAAAGAAACAGAATATTTCATTGAATGCTCTAAAATAGGCCAAAACTATAACACACACTAGGAGATGTTTGACAAAAGTTAGATGAATCTGTGAGAAAGAAACAAGAAAGAGATTATAGTATGACATGCATTGGGCAGTTGATGAAAGAGGGTCAAAAGAGAATGAATATACTAAGAACCACAAAATTAAAGTTATAACAAATGAAGGTAAAACTACGGCTTCAACAACTTCAGGTTTATGACCTATATTCTACACGATCCGACTTTGATCAAAGGATCGACATTTAGTGGTAAGAAATGCAGGAGATCACACAATTGTCATACGGTAATTATATAGCTGCTAATGCTCTCTAATTGCAAATGCGTGTAGAGCAGCACCTGCTCTCCTTGCTCAGAAGGCAAAAGGGATATGTTCCAGGGAACATCCTGGCAAAGGAGACTGGTATTTCAAAAAGCAGAATTTCAAAACGGATAGGGCTCCTACGGCGATACGGTTATCGTATTGAGTCGAGATCCAAGATGGGTTATAGACTTGCAGGTGAGACGGACCTTCCCTTGCCGTGGGAGTTGTCAAAAGTGCTCGATACCTTATTGGTAGGTAAGGATAAAATAATCTACCGGCAAACTACTGAATCGACTCAGAACCTTGCAATTTCCCTTGCAGAGAAAGATCCCAGTTCAGACGGTACGGTAATTATTGCAGGGCAGCAAACGAGCGGACGTGGCAGAGAAAATCGAAAGTGGTTATCCCCCAAGGGAGGAATATGGTTATCTGTAATCTTAAGACCAAGGATTTCCTCTTCCAAAATCACCATCCTTCCGTTTGCGGCCGCTCTGGCAGTATGTGAGGCAATCGATAAAACTACGCGGCTTACTCCCAAGTTAAGATGGCCAAACGACATCATGATAGAAGGCAAAAAGGTGGCCGGCATTCTCATCGACATCAGCATGGAGGCAGAGCTGATCAACTATGCTGTAGTCGGTATTGGAATAAATGTCAATGTTGACTCGTCAGCAATTTCCGCGTATCTTGAAAAAGGGATCAAGGTCACCTCCCTAAGCGATGAACTCGGTCAGAGAATGAGCATAATTGGTTTGACAAAAGAGATACTTAAACGACTTGAATATCATTATATGCAGCTAAAGGATGATGATGCCACTCACACAATAATAGAGCAATGGAAGAAGAGCTCCGATATATTTCATCGCAAAGTTCAAGTGATACACAATGATTCTATTATTGAAGGCGTAGCTGTTGATGTGAATGACGATGGATCGCTTATGGTTAGGACTGCTATCTGCGACAATTTCAAGGTAGTCGCAAGCGATGTACGTGTCAGATATTAACAGCGATTCAAGGATTTACTTTGTATTAACTAATGGTATCGGGACATCTCTCTGTGTTCACAGACACTTGCCTGTGAGTCCACAACCGCATCTGTCAAGAGTCTAATGTGAAAATATTTTTTTGTCTATAAAAATTGTATTTGATACAATACAATGTTGTCAGTTTTCTTGCTATCGCTGTCATCTATGCCCTTCTTAGATTTCAGGTCTCTTGAATCTATTATCGTATTTTATAGGTTTGCAAACAGATGATGCATATATATTGGTCCTCATCAAGCTCTGCAGGTTAGCTTTCCTGCAAAAAGCGGTATAGTGACAGCACCTAATGCTAGTATCGCTATTGCTGCTGCGATAATAATAGGAGATAATTAATATCCTACTTATGGAGGATCAGCGCAGATAATGGCAATATCGTTTACGTTGGTTCCAGTAAAGCCAGTGAATATGAGTGAATTCAATTTTTTGAAAGCGTGATAACTATCATGCCTGTTAAGATATTTCTTTAGGTCCATCTTTTTTGCAAGCACTATGGTCTGTGGCGACACAATTGCACCTGCAGCATCAGAGTTGCCGTCTATTCCATCGGTCCCTATGCATGCTATTACAACATCGCCTCGATCAAGCTCAGCTAAACATGAAAGTGCGGATTCTTGGTTCCTCCCACCACGACCACTTTTGCTTTCGCCCAGCCTGACAGTGGTTTCACCGCCGGCTACTATTGCCAGACGCTTGCGTTGGAGGTTTAATGTAAGTCGTGCCAAAAATAATCCAAATTCTTTAGCCTCACCGTTAAATTCTGATCCAAGATTTATTGCCTGCATGCCATGTTTGTTGAGAAAGTCTTCGGCTGCTTTGCATGCTATAGCATTATTTCCTATGAGCATATTGTGGATGCGAGAAAAGACCTCGTCGTGCGGCTTGGGAGTTTCATAGATCTTACCTTTGGCACCTTTGGTAAGGTATTCAATTGCGGCAACTGGGCGTTGTATGCGATACTTTCTCAAGATACTTAAGGCGTCACCAAACGTCGAGCTATCAGGATAGGTAGGGCCTGAAGCAATTATGCCGAGATCATCACCTATAACATCCGATAGGATCAATGAAAGTAGAGCACATGATCGGTTTACGTGTCGCAGCAGTTGGCCACCTTTGACAGCAGACAGATGTTTTCGAACAGCGTTTATCTCATGAATTGATGCTCCAGAGCGAAGGAGTGCTCCTGTGATTTTTTGCTTATCAGCTAAACAGATGTCAGATGCAGGCATGGGCATCAATGCAGATCCACCTCCGGAAATTAAGAAAACTACTAGATCGTTTTCATTAGCTTTTCCTAGGATTGATAGAATCCTTTTTGTGCCCTCTATTCCTGCATTGTCAGGGATAGGATGCGAGGCCTCAGTCACTAGAACCTTCTTAAGCTTCTTTTGGGATTTGATCCCATATGGAACGGTAATCGCACCCGCAGCAACCTTGTCATTTAACATCGAACACATTGCAAAGGCCATGCCTAATGCTGCCTTACCTGCACCTACAATGTAAACATGCTCAAACTCTGTGAATATTGCTATATTTCCATAAATATCGCGCACCGATAGTTCATTATTACTGAATTTTACAGTACGCTTTATGAGCGAATCAGGCCTTACGCTGTCAATTGCGGCGGACAATGTTGAAAGAACTAACTTAGAAGACTTAGTCCCATGGAAATTCTCCAATTCGTGACGGTTTACAATCAACCATCAATTAGCCGATACAGCACCTAATAATTTTTTTTATAGTGCAGCTTTCTTAATTGTATAGAGACAAAAATCACATTCTTCGCAGACATAATATAGGTTGTCAAAGTCAGAACATAGCATCATACTGTCATGGCAACGGGGACATTCTATTTCCTCCTCCAAAAACGGAACTGGGTTTTCTTGTTCTTCTGTAGCATTCATGTTCAGTGGCATAACCTTCTCAGTTTCAAGCGTGGGTTCTACCATGAAACTAAGAAATGTATGCTTCCCTTTAAGAGCTGCAACACCTTGAAGAGAGGGAGGGTATCCCTACCAACATATGGTGACACCTCAGCTCACAAGACCCTTAGAGGATCCACGCGGTGCTTTGCGGGGCAGAAATTAGTGATCGCTCTAACACCACTTCATGATTATTTCTTGCGTTCCTCACAGCTTAATTTCAGCGCTTTTATCGGAGAAGCCATGACTCATTTCATAGTCATTCTCTTGCGCTTGTCAAAATTTAGGGTGGTACTTATACATGTTATCGCAAATAACATAACGATTCTTTCAAATATTTCAGGCTGTTCCGCCCTCAGGCGCTAAAAGCATAAATTATCTCAAAAAATGAACAAAACCGGTTAATGTTTACGCTGTATACGCCACAGACTGCTGACAAGGC
>DATAAU010000125.1:0-12423 GCA_036259955.1 Nitrososphaera sp.
ACACGTGCATTTTATGATGCAGAGATGATCGCACAGCTTATCAACAGTATGTTGGCGCAAAGGACAAGCATGAATCTTAATTCTCCTCAAACGATTGGGAGGGTCACAGCAGGCCAAGTAGACTATGTCATCAGACAGCTAAAGGCAGCAGGCATATCAATTAATAAATAGCACACTATAATCAGACGACGATCTGTAGGATATCAACACGATCAACCTTGTAAGAGTTTAACCAATTACATGATTGTGCGCTTGTTGTATTCTCTCAGGACTGTTAACTTTTAGGCTCTGCTTCTGAAATAGAATCATCATGCGGTTACTAATAATATCAATAATTGTATGACTGATAATTCTTCACTCGATTTTCGCTAGAGTAGAAATCCAAAATCGTTAAGAAACTTGCTCGATTGGAATAGATTATGGGCCTGATAACATGGATAGCAATTGCGGTAATAGCCCTTGTAGTTATCGGGCTTGGGGTAGGTGTCTTCTTTTCCGGATTGATAAGGGGTGCTGAAATAATTGGGAACAACCCTGCAGTGCAAAATATTACCCAAGAGGCTAAAGAATTTGTCAATAGTAACATCCAGGGAAGTAGCATTAGCTCCCCCGTCTTGGTGATAACCACTAATGAGGCAAGATACAGAATCGGTGAGCCTGTGACAATCACAGTCAAGAATATGGGCGACGAAACACTGACCTTTTCTGATTCTGCACTGAGTCTGAAGTTTCAGAACACTAACACTGGCCAGATGTACGGTGTTGCTAGAGCCCAAGTTATAACTGAACTAGTACCTGGGGCATTGAAAACACTAACTTGGAATCAACAAGATGACAACGACAATAATGTTTCTGCTGGAGATTATACTGCCACAGTGCAGACTATCTCATCCTCGTCTTCTCAGGGTGTCTCAGCACAGGTCAACTTCGAAATTACAGAATAAGCACTGCTGCACTTATAACGGTAGTCCACAGACCATCTTTGTGACCCTCCGCGGATTGGGTAAAATTCTGTGTTTTGTAAATCTTGTTTGACAGCCTCCATTGTTCCTCTTTTTCACTCCATGCTAGGCTTGGATCATTTGGCAGCCCGAGGGTAGTTGCAAGCATTTCCATTGCCATGTCTTCAGCATAGTCACCAGCCTTTTGCGCAGTTTCACCTGTAGCATGGTGCTCTGATAGGTATCCGTGCTGACTTCCATCTGCTGGCCTTGCCAAACCAATTGACGCTGCAATAAGCCTGTTAGGCTCGTTAGTGGCTGATCTAGCCATTACTGTAAATACAATCTGTCCCGGTTGCAAGTATTTTCTTCCTTCCTGGCGGCTGATAATTTTACAATGCGGAGGAAGTATGCTTGATACCGATACCAAATTGAGGTCTGCTATGTCCGCATCTCTGAGAGCAAGCTCAAAGCTTGTCAGATGATCCTTGTGAGTACCTCTGCCCTTGGTGAAAAATACTCGCGTGGGGGTATTGCGGATAGGACTGACAGCAGTATCAGAATCTTGTCGTTTCATGAGCATATCTTACATACAAGTCAAATTAGAATTACAATGTTGTCGTCTTCAATATTGTAAATATATACTACAGATGGCGGCTAGATCGGAGCGTTGAAGATCCGCTCTGTGCAAGTTGGTAACAAGTATGCGGTAAAAGTAATGGGCATAATCAATACCAGCCCCGAATCCTTCTACAAAGGCTCTGTCAAAACTGGTGAGCAAGAAATAGCAGCAACAGCAAAGCAAATGCAGCAGGATGGTGCTCATATCATCGACATTGGAGGGATGTCTACTGCGCCTTATGTGCAGACCGTGCTTGTACCACTTGAAGAGGAAATAAGAAGAGTCACAGAAGCCATCAAGACTGTCAGGAGTATCTGCGACTTGCCGATTTCAGCGGATACACCAAGAGCCGCTGTTGCAAAAGAAGCAATATCAGCCGGCGCAGATGCAGTCAACGATGTAACTGGACTAAAATACGATAGCGAAATGGCAGATGTTGCCGCAAAAGCTGGCATAGCTATGATAATCGGCGCATATAGTAAAGCGCCTGCTGGTGGCAGAATAGTTAGCACTCTTACTGCATTGAAGAAAAGCATAAGATTGGCGAGTGAGGCGGGCATCAAAGATATAATAATTGACCCCTCTATAGGCTTCTTCCGTCAAGAAGGGAAAAATCCCTTTTTCACTAAAATGACAGACATGCCATGGTATGCGCGTGATATTGAAATCCTATCCAATCTGCACAAGCTTACTACACTCAAAAAGCCGATCTGTATATCTGTCTCTAGGAAATCTTTCATTGGGCACCTGCTGAACCTGAATGCGGCACAAGATCGCCTGCTACCCTCAATAGTATGTGAAACGATTGCCGCTCTTAATGGTGCAAACATCATTAGAACACATAATGTTCGTGAAACGGTGCAGGCTGTAACTCTACTGCAGTTGTTGAGAGTATAGATTGGCAAACGCTTATAATGCTTCAGAGCTGATACAAGTCAAGGAAATAGTTGGACATTGTACAGGGTCTGACATTTGATGACGTGCTTCTCGTTCCTAAACGGTCGCCGATAGTTTCTAGATCTCAAACAAACCTGCGCACCAATTTGTCACGTAACATTACACTGAATATACCGATCATAAGCGCTAACATGGACACCGTCACTGAATCAGGCATGGCAATTGCCTTGGCAAGAGAAGGCGGTATTGGAATTATCCATAGATTTATGACAATAGAAGATCAGGTAGATGAAATCCTAAAGGTCAAGCGTTCCGAATCTGTAATGATAGAACAACCATATACTATCAAACCTGATTTGACAGTGGCAGAAGCGAAAAAGGCTATGACAGAGTTTAGCGTCTCGGGTCTGCTTGTCGAAGAGGGAGGCAAACTCTTCGGTATAATAACAAGGCGCGACATCACATTTGAAAAGAACAACAAACTCAAGGTGTCAGAACTTATGACAAAGGATGTCATTACTGCCAAGGCCGGCATTACTATCGAACAAGCAAAGGAGATTTTGCACAATAAAAGGATAGAGAAGTTGCCAGTGATTGATGACAAAAAACACATCGTTGGGCTTATTACAAGCAAAGACATCTTGAAAATGGAGGAATATCCACATGCATCAAAAGACAGGAAAGGCAGATTACTAGTAGGAGCTGCAGTCGGTGTCAAAGGAGACTATTTAGAGCGTACAGAAGCGCTGCTTGAGGCCGGGGCGGATATTATTGTAGTCGATATTGCACACGGCCACAGTGAAAATGCCATCAACACAGTGCACATGATTAAAAAGGCATTTCCTGACTGCGAGCTTATTGCAGGCAATGTTGCTACAGGCGAAGGCAGTCGCGACCTCATCAAGGCAGGTGTCGATGCAATCAAAGTGGGAGTAGGATCTGGCTCAATATGTATAACAAGAGTCGTAACAGGTTCAGGTGTGCCGCAACTGACCGCTGTAATTGATAGTGTCAAAGTAGCACGCGATTACGGGGTACCAATAGTATCTGACGGCGGCATCCGCAACTCTGGGGATATTACTAAGGCATTAGCCGCAGGTGCATCGTCAGTAATGATAGGAAGTCTCTTTGGTGGGACAGATGAGAGCCCAGGTAAGACCCTTGTCAAAAATGGGAAAAAATACAAGATGTATCGAGGCATGGCATCATTTTATGCATCATTAGGTAGGAAATACCGTGAAGCAGGACCTCAAGTAGTGGACTCTGATGATCTAAACGATTATGTCCCAGAAGGTGTTGAGGCCATGGTCCCATACAAAGGAAGTGTAGTAGAAATCATAAGACAGATGGCAGGTGGCCTGCGATCAGGACTCAGCTATTGTGGTGCAAAAACCATTCCTGAGATGCAAAAGAATGCCGAGTTCATCAAGATTACATCCGCAGGATATATCGAGAGTCAGTCGCATGATGTAGATCTAATGTAATAATAATGCACAAACAAACACACAGTAATGCTAGCTAAGGTTAGTTAAGATCATGTGGGAGTTAGCACTCTTTTACATCCTGGTTATGATTACAATTTTAAAAGTTGTAAGAATACTTGCCTATACGTGGTCATGTGCGTGTGCAGATATCGGATACTGCTCTGGTATTGTATAGGAGATGAAGATCTTAGTACACCATAGCCGCGAGGTGTATCTATCTTGGTAATTGTAGCACTATACAGCACTATATATAGAGAATCACCCTTCGGGACTCTGTATGCCTGCAAGCAAAGTCTTTTACATAGCTATTGCGGCGGGAATAGCGTTTATTGCCATTGGCGCAGCCTCAAGTATCTATTCCAATGTGCCAGTAGATGTTCCACTTGACAACACTATCCGGCCCGGAGCAGTGGACATAATCACTCCTGATATGAATGTAGAGAGTACTGCAAGTATCTCACTCAGCGGTAATACATTCCATATTGAGATCAAAGATCCTGATGGCCAAGTAATCGAGTCAAGAAGTGGCAATTCGACCTTCCATTACGACCTGACCGCGCAAAAAGCTGGTCAGCACAGAATAACTATCAACAATACAGGCACATCCGATCTCACAATTGCCGGTCATGCGCAGACAAAATCAAGCCCCCTTGGCCTGAGCGGCGCGCTTATGCTTGTAGTAACTGGCATAATAACGATAGGCCTAGGTTTGCGCTTCAGGCGTCACTAATGAAACTCCGCCTTTTCGTAAGAACCAAGTACCTTGATGTAAGAAGTCTTGGGTTTTATTGACATGAGTACTTCCTGTACCGCCTTACTCTGGAGGTGACCTTCAAAGTCTACATAAAAGTTATATTCCCAAGGTGTCTCCTTGGTTGGCCGCGATTCTATCCTAGTCAAATTTATCTTGCGTATTGCAAATTCACCCAAAATGTCAAAGAGAGCGCCTGGGACATGCCGGACTGAAAATATGATTGACGTCTTGTGATTGTGGTCGTCATCCTGAGGATCGTTTTTTCTACTCTTTTTCTTTTTTGGCGATAGCACAAAGAACCTGGTATAATTGTTCTTTCTATCCTCTATTCCTTCATCGAGTATCTCCATATCATATAATTCTGCTGCTCTCTTGCTCGCTATAGCAGCAGAATCCCTCATCTTTTTTTCCTTTATCATCTTAACTGCACCAGCTGTGTCATAAGTAGGCACAGGTTTGAGCCCCTTAGTTTGAAGATATGCTCTGCATTGCGCAAGCGCTTGTGGATGCGAATGCACATCCCTTATCATCTTTGCACCTTTGTTTGCAATAAGACAGTGTCTGATGCGTTGATAGATCTCGCCTATGACATTCATTTCTGTCTGGAGCAACAAATCATAGATCTCATTGACGCTTCCCTCTATGGAATTTTCCAATGGTACTACGATATACTCTACTTTACCATTCTCTGCTGCGTCAAATACCTCTTGAAATGATTTTAGTGGTAGCAGTTTGACATCCGAAAAATACTGTAGAGTAGCCATTTCGCTATAAGATCCTCGCTCGCCCTGAAAGGCAACCTTTGGTGCCATACTTTTGCCGTTCTTACAATTATTAATTATATTACTACTAGTAATATTTTACACTCTCTACTTGCCTGCTTTGTGTATTAGACGAAATGTTTCCTTGCCATAATCATGCGTGAGTTTACGTTCTTCAAATGCGCCACACTCGACGCATTTTATCGTATTTTCATTGGTTCGCACTGTATCTCCGCCACACATAAAGCACAAAGCATAGAGTACTCCATATTCTTTTTCTGCAAGCGTAAGGTGCACTGTTGAGTTGAGCAGGCTGACGACTCTGCCTCTTACAATGTCGCCAGTGTGAAAAGTCGCACGCCTATCGCCGCCTCTTCTGTCTCTATCTCCGCGACTTCCAACCCTTGCTGATGCAATGGCAGAAAACCCTGCATCAGATCTCTTGTCATTTATGTACAAGATCTTGACAGAGACCATGCTACTAAACAACATATCAACATACCCGACAATGATATCTCCCACCTTTGGCAGCATAGGCGAGTTCTTTTGATCAACCTTGACAATTCTGCGTTTTAGATCATAAACTTTTGTTCCGACAGCTGAAGATCGCACTGTCCCATCGGAAGCAATAAATGTATTCTTGCCTCCTTCAAATTCCTCGATGGATGCAATGTGCTCACCTGGCAACATAGGCTTGTTGTTATCTTTTATCATGATTCGGTGTCTGAAGCTTGGAGGAAAGTTATAATTCTTTAGCGTTCAAAATTTTTTAGAGTTTTTTGTATAGGATTATTGCAAAACTTGAATTTGTAATTATGGATGAGGCAAAAGATAACAAAGGTATAAAGAGCGGTATTTCCAAGGTGTTGGTGTGAGCCAGAATAGCCTATCCCTAAAGGTACTTGAAGCGTATACCAGAGACGTCGGTCGGGGAGTAGCAAGAATTGATTATGACTCGATGGATTCGCTGGGCGCATCAACTGGAGATGTTATTGAAATCAGAGGCAAGCGCAGGACGGTTGCCAAATGTCTACCGCTTTATCCTTCTGATGAGGGCAAAGGCATTATCAGGGTGGACGGCCTTGTCAGGAACAATGCTGGTATTGCGATAGGCGATACAGTAATTGTCAAGAAAATAAAAGCAGTCCCTGCAGAGAAAGTAATTGTGGCGCCTCTTGAGGCAATACCGCCAATAGACGAGCGCTATCTGGCAGATGCCCTTGAAAGTGTCCCGCTAATCAAAGGAGATAATGTTATGGTTCCTTACTTTGGTGGAAGACTGACATTTCAGGTAATTGGTGTCACACCAGCTGCAGATGCCGTTCTAGTCACACAAAAGACAATATTCCACATTGCAGAAAAGGGAGAGACTCTTCGAGGAGTCCCTCAGGTAACATATGAAGACATTGGTGGCTTAAAGGAAGAGATCCAGAAAGTTCGAGAGATGATCGAGCTTCCTCTTCGGCACCCAGAGATATTCGAGAAGCTGGGTATAGAAGCGCCAAAAGGCGTATTGTTATATGGCCCTCCGGGCACAGGCAAGACGCTTCTGGCTAAGGCTGTCGCAAACGAAAGCAATGCCCACTTTATCAGCATATCCGGGCCCGAAATCATGAGCAAATTCTATGGAGAATCAGAAGCTAGGTTGAGGGAAATATTCAAAGAGGCAAAGGAAAAGGCACCATCAATTATATTCATAGATGAAATCGATTCTATCGCTCCAAAACGTGAAGAGGTTACAGGCGAAGTAGAAAGAAGGGTAGTGTCTCAGTTATTGTCATTGATGGATGGCCTTGAAGCAAGGGGAAAAGTTATTGTTATTGCGGCTACAAACAGACCAAATGCAATCGATCCTGCTCTGAGAAGACCGGGCAGATTTGATAGAGAAATTGAGATTAAAGTTCCGGATAAGCGCGGAAGGTTGGAGATACTGCAGATACATACGCGCAACATGCCACTTGACACTGACGTAGATCAAGATAGGATTGCAGGAGTGACACACGGATTTGTCGGCGCAGACTTGGAATATCTCTGCAAAGAGGCAGCAATGAAGTGTTTAAGAAGAGTATTGCCCGAGCTCAATCTCGAAGACGAAAAACTATCACCAGAAGTGCTTAACAAGCTGATAGTCACAATGAGTGACTTTGAAAATGCAGTCAAGGAAGTGATGCCCTCTGCCATGAGAGAAGTATACCTTGAATCACCCGACATTCCATGGTCTGCAATTGGAGGTTTAGAAGAGGTGAAGCGAGAGCTTCAGGAGGCAGTCGAGTGGCCTCTTAGATATCCTGATCTGTATGCGAAGCTTGGACACACCATGCCAAAGGGTGTCTTGATGCATGGACCATCTGGAACTGGCAAGACATTGCTTGCAAAGGCTGTCGCAACAGAGTCTGAAGCTAACTTCATCAGCGTAAGAGGACCTGAGTTACTGAGTAAGTGGGTTGGTGAATCCGAGCGCGGCATTAGAGAAATATTTCGAAGAGCAAGGCAGGCAGCTCCATGTGTAGTGTTCTTTGATGAAATCGATTCAATTGCCCCAACAAGAGGTATGGGCGGCGACAGTATGGTAACAGAGCGAGTTGTGTCTCAGCTTCTGACAGAGCTTGACGGTATACAGGCGCTTTCAGGTGTAGTAGTAATCGCTGCAACCAATAGGGCAGATATGATTGACCCTGCACTGTTGCGTCCAGGCAGGTTTGACAAGATAGTATTCGTCCCTATGCCCGACAAATTAGCAAGACAAAGAATATTGGAGATACATGCAAAGGGCAAACCAATGGGACCTGATGTGGACTTTGCTAAGATCTCTGAGATAACGGAAGGTTTTAGTGGAGCAGACACGAGCGCAGTAGCAAATACAGCCGTCTCACTTGTGCTACACGAATACCTGGCAAAGTATCCGACCCCAGAAGAAGCAGCCAAACACGCCTCAGAAGCACATGTGATGTTACGCCATTTTGAAGAAGCAGTTAGGAAGATCAAAACACAGAGAGAAGGAAAGCCCACGGAAAAAGCAGTCCCTTACTATCGTTAAGCCAACTGACTTCTCTTTTTTCTCCTTCCTCTTTTTTGTTGTCCTTTTCTGAAAGATCCATTTTCTAATGTGTGTTGTATATAGAGAACCTTGTTGCTAGGGGGCAAATGTTTTTAAGTTAATGGTTTTATGATACACCTAACTAAAAGAAATTGGTTGAAAATTCCCAAATCCAACTCGTAGAAAAACCAACCTCAGTTAGTCTAAATCGCTTCGTTAAATCCGTTGACATACACAAACTAGTTGCACAGTATGGCACACCACTTTATCTCATTGATGAGGATACACTTCATGCAAAGGCAAAAGAGCTGCACAAGGCGTATTCAAAGTTCAAGGGCCAAGTCAAAGTGGCTTACTCGATCAAAGCTAACTTTACACCTGCTGTGGTCAAAGCCTTCATGAAGGATGGTATCGCATTTGATCTGACATCGCTTGGCGAGCTCTACTTCATCAAGCAGTGCAAAGTAGATCTAGAGAATGTAATCTATACAAGTGTCACAGAGGAGCTAGAAGAGTACATGGAAGTCCTTCAAAGCGGAGTTAGAAGGATTGTCGTCAGTTCTTTTAATGGAATGACAAACTTATCCAAGGCTGCAAGCAAGGTAGGTAGAGGGGCGATGCCCCTGACAATGATACGTGTGAACCCAGAAGTTGGCGTCAAGGCTGAAGTTCGTGCTTCATATAGAAACAGCAAGTTTGGCGTGCCACTCAACGGTGGAACCATCGACAGCGCAGCTAAGATGGTCAAGCATTTGATGGGAAGCGACCTTTTGAAGTTTGAAGGCTTTCATTTCCACCTAGGATCTCAGATCACAGATTTTTCATGTTATACACACGCGCTAGATAAAATGGATGCATTCATGACCAAGATGAAGAGGGAAAACCCTGCCTTCCAAGTTAATACCTTTGACATTGGTGGCGGAACACCAATATTCTACAATGACCCTGTGCCAACACCAGCACAGATGGCTGAAAACCATATCAGCAAGCTGAATCAGCTAGCAGAGACACATGGTACATTTACCCTCATGATAGAAAGCGGCCGCTTCTTAGTGGCAGAATCGTCAATACTTGTTTCAAGGATAGTGAATACTAAAGAGTATAACGAGCACAAGATAGTGATTGTGGACG
This sequence comes from Nitrososphaera sp., assembly GCA_036259955.1. GTDB lineage: Archaea > Thermoproteota > Nitrososphaeria > Nitrososphaerales > Nitrososphaeraceae > Nitrososphaera. The sequence continues at coordinate 9,628 of DATAAU010000125.1, forward strand.
CAGGCTATCATATCTTACTTGATGCTGCACTACTAAAGCAAGAATATCCACAAGAAGTAGTGCCAGTATTACCGCACAGCATAGATAAGACAACAGCAAGGCTTGCTCCAGTAAAGAATACTCATCTAGCAGGAAGGCTCTGCGATACATATGATGTCTTCCCGCTGTCGAAAGTGTCAAACCTGAGCGAGTCGGAGGTTGGACGGTATGTATCATTCTACAACGTAGGTGCATACTCTGTCGTATTCAACATGCCGTTCCACTGTCAAACTAAGCCCCCTATAGTGATGAAAGACAGCGACGGCAAGTTCAGGCTAGTAAGGAAAGGAACCACCTACGAACAATTGTTCCGCGAAGAAGGCGGAGATCTAGAGTAACAGGCACTACCACTATCATAGCCAGCAAAAATATTTGTTGGCGGGAACATTTTTTAAATCAATAATTGCAGTGAGTAAAAGTGAACGATCCTGAGGAAAAAACTCGCGCACATGTATTCATCAAAGGCAAGGTGCAGGGAGTTTATTTCAGACAGAACACAAAGCAAGTAGCGAATGAACATGGGGTCACTGGCTGGGTATGCAATTTGTCGGATGGTCGTGTAGAAGCAGTCTTTGAAGGCTACAAGACAGATGTCAATGATGTAATAGAGTGGTGCCATGTAGGCCCCCCACACTCAAGAGTGGAGGACGTGAATGTAAAATTCGAAAAGTATAGTGGAGAGTTTGCCAGCTTTACTATTAATAACAATTAATTATTGAATTTTATGGTATGCCTCAGCTATCTGCTTCTTTGCATTGTCTGCGTCCTCTACAGTCATGATCACAAGAGATGAAGGTGGTATACCTCTGCCATACCTTATCGATAGCTTCATAGACTCTCCCTCAGTTGGTTCTATGTCAAGAAATGTTCTGAAGTTGAGAGTTTTGGAATACACTATTCTGTGGGGCCTTACCTCCTCTATCACATTGCTACCAAGTGATATTACAAATTTTCGCAAGTCCACCATTATTGGTTTAATTGGTTCTTTCATCCTTTCTAAGTGGTTTTCAAATGTGATGCTACTTGGCCTAGTGCTAAACATAATAAGATGATTGAATGTGATATCTTCTTTATATTGTTATTATTGTCATATCCTGATCTTGATTCCGTTTCTGTTTAGATATTTCTTTACCTTGTCAACTGTTGACTTTTCGTAGTGGAATATCGATGCGGCCAATGCGGCGTCAACATCTGTCTTTTCAAACACCTCGAGCATGTGGCGTGCCTTTCCGCAGCCGCCAGAGGCAATTACAGGAACCGGCACTGATTTGCATATAGATTTTGTCAGCTCTATATCATAGCCATTCTCAGTGCCGTCAGCATCGATGCTTGTCAACAATATTTCCCCCGCCCCGCGCTGCTCGACTTCCTTGGCCCACTTGATGGCATCAAGTCCTGTTCCTTCTTTGCCACCATAGATTCTGACCTCAAACCAAAATTTCCTCCCGCCCTTCTCTTTGAATATTGCTCTGTCTTTTTCGATATTGTAATTTCTCTTTGCATCTATTGCTAATACGATGCATTGCTTGCCAAAGATCGACATTAGTTCGGTAATCAATTCGGGGCTCTTGACTGCCGCAGTGTTGATTGAGACTTTGTCTGCTCCCGAAAGCAGGATGTCGCGTGCGTCTTCAAGCTTTTTGATGCCGCCGCCAACTGTGAATGGTATGTCGATAACCCCTGCCACCTTTCTCACGATATTTGCCATTGTGTCCCTTCCCTGCTGCGAAGCTGTGATGTCAAGGAAGACTAGCTCGTCAGCTCCTTGTTCGCGATATTTTTTGCCAAGCTCTACTGGATCACCTGCGTCCTTGACCTCTGCAAAATGTACTCCCTTGACAACCCTGCCGTTATCGACGTCAAGACAAGGGATTATTCTTTTTGCGAGAGTCATTATGACACTGCCTTTACCTTTTCGATGCTTACTTTGCCTTCGTACATAGCTTTTCCGATTACGACAGAGCTACAGCCTGCACTTCTGATCTTTATTATATCTTCTAAGCTTGAGATCCCTCCGCTTGCAATTATTCTAGCAGATACAGAAGCATCTGCTAAGGTTTTGATATCAGGACCTTGCAATGTCCCATCGCGATCAATACTAGTCAGCAAAAACTCATCAACACCTATTGCGATAAACTGTGATATTGCATCTGAAACCCTCATCCCCGTAGACTCCTTCCAGCCTTTCACCATAACCATACCATCCATCTGATCGACTGAAATTACTATTTTGCCCGGGCTCTTCTTGACAAGCTTTCTTATGACCTCCGGTTCTCTATAGGCCATAGTGCCAATCACTAACCTTGTTGCTATTGACAGCATGTCTTCAGCTTTTTCTACTGATCTAATGCCGCCTGCAATCTGCAAGGGGACCCTGACTGCTTCAGAGATTCTTGCGATTAGCTCAGAATTATTACCAGTGGAGAACGCTGCATCAAGATCAACTACATGCAGCATGTCTGCGCCGACAAGCTGCCACTTTTTTGCAATTTCAACAGGATCATTACTGTATTCAACCTTATTAGCAGGATTACCCTTGACGAGCCTGACTACGCTCCCTCCCATGATGTCAACTGCAGCTATGACCTTCATTTCGCTTCATTTTTGCACAGTTCAATAAAGTTCTTAATCATAAGCGCACCAACATCGCCCGACTTTTCTGGATGAAACTGGACACCGATCAGATTATTCCTTTCAATCATTGCAGGGATGCTTACACCATAATCGGAAGTTGCCACTACTAATTTATGATCTTTT
>DATAAU010000126.1:0-14638 GCA_036259955.1 Nitrososphaera sp.
AACCAAGGGTGTTCCTATTACTGGCTTGGCACAAAGAGCACATGTAATTTCAGCTGAATTTGTAAGGGATGAGCGCTGCGCATTTTTGAAAATAATAGTGCCGTTACTAGCGATTTTAAAAGAAGTCCATTTAGGATCATAATAAACACCCTTTATATGGCGCACCCTCATGCTTCTGATTGGCACATCATTAGAATCTTCTTTTAATCTCATTTCGATGATGCCATCTACTATTGAACTGAGATTGCTACCTATTCCTTGATCTACTGATGAGTTGGTTAATGTAAGAATTGCAATTGCATTCAAACTTTTCAAAATACGTGACAAGTCCATTACAAATTCTATCAGCACCTTTTCTCCAAGCAAAAGCAATGTATGTGTCATGGAATCTATAACTAGTCGTATTTTCTTGTTTGTGCTGTTGCTGCTTTCGACATTTTCCTTCTGATCGGATAGCGTTATTTTGCCCTCTGTTACCTGTCTACTCTGAAGGTTATATCTCAGGGCTGAAATTATTGCTGAAGCCAACCTTTTACCCAAAAGTGATTCATTGTTACTATTCGGCGGAAAGCCACTATCATATTGATTGATAAATTCTATACGGTCAAGAATATTATTCCTATTTTCGACGTTAGAAAAGAGCGCGTAAAATTGCATCTTGCTCAAATCAGTACTTATGAATATGCATTTGTCTCCTTTGATTGCTCCTTCTAACATGAATTGTCTGCAGTACATTGTTTTTCCTACACCTGAAGGTCCTGATAGAAGCAAGAGTTTTGTGCCCATATTTTGTATCGGCAAAAAAATTCCAGGTATCGAGAGATTGTTGATATTGTTATAGTCTTGAGCGCGATTTGAATCATTGTTGACACCTAACAAGGAAAATTACTCTCCACTTTAAGGTCCTATTTGTTTTTTCATGGCAAGCTGTTCCAGTTGTTTTGCAAAAGGATGATCTGGATATTGCAACACAGTCAAAAACTCTTTTTTCTGGAATTGAATATCGCAATAGCACGGGATAGCTGATATCAAATCCATCTTGGTTTGATCAGAAAGAAAAGTATCGGAACCAAGTTCGCTCTCAAAGCTTTGGATTTTCATAGGAGTCTCTTCAGATTGCATTACACCGCCGCCATTCTTGCTATTGCTCTTATCTTTAGATTTGAAGCTAGGATTATGGGTTCGTGGAACACAGTAACCAGAAACTAAATTTAAAAGGAGAAAAGATTTGGATCCAAACTTTGTAAATGATCCATAAATATCATTGGCCATTTTTATTGTACCTTCAATATCAAGATCACCAAACTTGAGGGTAAGAAATAATACATCTGCAATAGCCAAGGAATTGATAGACCAATACCTGATTCCTGGGCTTGTATCAAGGATAACGTAATCCGATTCATAATCTGAAATCAAGTCTTCCCGCAATTGAACAAATCTTCTAAGAAGATGTATGTTGGCATTGGCAGTCTTGATGCTCCCTTCCAGTTTATAAATCTCTTCTTTTTGAGGGTTTGAAAAACCAACCAATAGCCGCCCAATTTTTTTAGGCTTATCTGCAGCAAATTTCGTTACAGTTGATGTCATGTCAACCATTATCTCATTCAGCTCAGAATTCTCAAATAAGAGATCGTTTATCCATTTATTTGGAGAATGATCAAAATAGGCATGTATACTAGGCGCATAAACGTCGAGATCAAGCAGGGATACATTATATCCCTTAAGTGAGAGCATGGCGGCTAGATTACATGCAATTGTTGTTTTGCCAGTGCCGCCTTTGTATGAGTGAAAGGCAATGCATCGGGACATACTAGTAGATATAACTCTTTAGACCGACCTATTTAGGAATTGCCTCTGCGAGTTTGGCGAATTTTTGAGAATAGGCTGGTAATAGCTCCTCTGACATCTATATTTTTATCATTATTTGAATACTCTCATGATAGCTGACTTGGCCCTTCGCACACCAGGTATAGTAAATTCTCTAGCTATTATCACAGGGCAGTTGAATTGATTCAGTAGAGCCAAAAAGTCAGCGTTTTGGAACACCGAATAACCATCTACTGTGGCACCCATTATTACAATATCTGGCTGGAACATGCTGACAGCTGCAAGTACCCTATCTGCAGCAGCTGGACTCCCTTCCGGCAAATTTACCTCCTTTAGATTGATGCCTAGCATTCTCAAGTAGTCCTGTTGCATTGTAACGCTGCTCTTGTTATTGTGACCATCTCCGCCGCCTCTGACAATTGAGATTAGCCCTACTCTGAACATGCCAGAATGCTCAAGCCAGCTGATAGCCTTTAGCAGGATATCTGAGTGGTCGCCTCCGTCATAGATTGCCACCATACTCCTTTTTTCTCCTTCTCCTAGTACTTGTGGACCAATCTCGCTATCAAAGTGCTTCTGCTTTGGTTCCAACTCAAGTGTGTCATTCTCTGCTTTTATTGCAAGCACCTTACAGGTCATTAGAGTTGACAGTTTCCTGTCCTGCCTAAGTGTTTCAAAATCCATGACAAGAAGATCAACCCTCTGCTCTTCTATGGTTGCAAGGATCGCTTCAGTTGCGTCATGTGAAACCCTCACAAGGTAATGGCTTGGGATATTTTCTCTATCCAATATTTTTTCCAGTGGTTCAAAAGACCGCTTGGCTGTATCTGCAAATGCTACGCCAGCAGAAAGCGGCGTCTGATGTGGCACAGTTATAACACGAAGTATATTTACCTCGCCTCCTGTCTCCTTGGCTATTCTTATTGCATATTTTAAGAGTCTATCGGGATCTTCTGGTGTGTATGGAATGAGGATGCGAAAGTCCTGCCTGTTTAGATCTCCTTCGGAAGTCACTATCGGCGCATAATGCTGTATCTCCTGCTTAAACGTGTACATTCTGTAAAGCACAAAGCCTAGCAGTATCCATAAAATAGTTATGCCCCAACTGAGCGGTTGGGTAATAAGGAGGTAGAGGGCAAGCCCCAATTTCAGAAAAATGCCTGCAATGGGTATTACAGGGAAGAATGGCGTCTTGAACCCATACGATAGCTTGTTTCCATATATTCGCCGTATTGTGATAGCCGCTATGTTTACCTGCGTGAAAAGAAGAAGGAAAATTACACCCGCAGCCACTGCAATATCTGCCAGTGGTAGAGCGTATGCCATAAAGGCCATAATTATGCCGGATATTGTTATTGCAATATGTGGTGTTCTGTTCACGGGATGGATGAAACTGAGCTTATGGGGAAGATTGTAGTGCCTGCCCATTGCAAATGCCACCCTTGCCGAAGAAAAGGTAGTAGCATTCAGTGCAGCCAAAGTTGAGACCATTCCACCACCAAGCACAATCAAGGTACCATAGGGCAGGAATATCTCGGCAGCCTTCATGATGCCAAGCTCCCCACCTTCGCCTATGAACGTCCACGCGGCGATCCCCTCTGATGATATTGCGCCTATGGATACGAAGGCCACCAGGCAATAGAGAGTGACCACTATTGCAAGAGAGATGAATATGGCTCTTGGTATGTTACGCTTTGGGTTTTTGACTTCCTCCCCTGTCTGGACAATGATCTCATAACCTTCAAAAGCTATGAAAGTGAGGCCCATTGCTGCGACCAGACCAGCTATCCCTGTTGGCATAAAATCTGCAAAGTTGGCCATCGGATTGGGATTGTTGTACATAGTCCAAAAGCCGGCGACTATTAGACAAAGTATGGTGCCAAGCTGTACAATCGTGACAATTGTGCCCGTCTTACCTGTTTCAGAAGCCCCTTTGATGTTTATGTATGTAAATGCAGCAATAGAGGCTATCGCTATCAGCTTGTCAAATGGGATGACTCCAAACAACGGCTGATCTGATAATATTCCAGCCACGTTTGGGCCAAGTAGTTGATATAGAAATGCCCCAAAACCGACTGCATACAGGCTTCCTGCTATGATATGAGCAAACCATGCCATCCATCCACTGATAAATGCGTTTGGTCTAGGGAGCCCTTCTCTTATCCATAAATACCCTCCTCCTGCTTCCGGCATTGCCGAGCCCAACTCTGCGTATGCCATTGCTGTAAACAGTGTAATAGTGGCATTGATGATGAATGCAAGAATGACTGCGCTGCCTGCCAAACCAATTGCTGGTCCTGTCAGCACAAAGATTGCGCCGCCAATCATGCCTGCTATCCCAACCATTATGATGTCCATAAGGCTCATAGTGCGGACGAGCTGATGTTGGTGGTGTTGATGATGCTGCTCTCTCGGCGGGCCACGAGATTCTGGGCCTGTAGAGGCCGACAAATTTATCGGTGAAACAGCCTAATGGGGAAATAAACGTTTAGCTTAGAGAGGCTCTCATCAAACGTCTAGGTCTGGAAAGAACTATTTGGAGCAAAGGTACACACATACTATTACAAAGAGATGTCTCATGCTCTCAAGGTTAGGATGGTAAAGGGTCCAGCCAAGGTATTTGTAAAAGGGGCCTGCCATGTTCTTGGAAGGAACGTGTCTGGCCAGACTGTAAAGGTCAGGGCCGGCAAGGCACTTCCATTTGAACCAACCGGCATGTGTAGGCTGCAAGCTCGGCTTGGACGAGGTGGTAGACTATGGTGGGCAGACCCTCAACAAGCGGGCACCTCTATGTGGCATAGTCTTGTTGACCAGGTCTTTGCGTTGATTGCCGTCAACAAAAAGAGGTTTACAGTCATGCTCGTAGGCGACACCGATACTGGCAAGTCAACACTTGCCATATATCTCGCAAACATGGCAATCCGGAGAGGTCTTGTTCCAAGCGTCATAGACGGAGACATTGGTCAGGGAGACCTGGCGCCACCTACTGCCATCGGTGCTGCTGTTCTCTCAAAACAGGTAGTTGATTTACGTGATGTTGACGTTGATAATAATAATAATACCAACCTGTTTGAATTTATTGGAAGTATATCTCCAGCAGGGTTTGAATGTTTAGTTGCGAAAAAATTGAGGTCTGTGCTTGATAAAACAAGCCCGCTTGCTGATATCTGCATTGTCAACACAGACGGCTACGTCAGGGATGGTGGAGTCCAGTACAAGAAAATGATTGCAGAAGAGATACAACCAGATTTAGTAATATGCTTGGATGATGATGATCTGTTTGGTGGCGGGGAGCATATGGTCGGCTCTTGGCAGATTCTGCGCGCGAAGCCAAGCAGTCAGACATACAAGTCAAGGATTGAGCGTTTGAGCCGCAGACTGGATCAGTTCCTCCGGTATGTCGGTAATGGATTATCTATTATGAATCTATCACAGGTTAAATTCAATTACATGAATGATCTATTTTCGCCATCTGAGCTGTTTCATCCGCCAATAAAGCAACTAGAGCAGGAAAACATGAAGGGAATGTTCGTTGGTCTTGGTTCAAATGGAATCGTAGTGGGATTCGGTGTTATCAAGAATGTCAATCTAAGCAATAATAACAGCATACGTATTCAAACAAACATCAATTCATTTGATACCATCTACCTGAGCAATATCAGACTAAGCATTGATAGAATAATGGAAATATGGATCACTTAAAACACTAAAAGGCTGGGTCTTTTAGCCCCAGTTCATTAAATGCCTCAAGTCTTTGTTTGCATGAGTAGCAGCTACCACAGTGATTGTTCCCTTCTCGGTGGCAACTCCATGTTAATTCTATTGGTGCTTTGAGCCTTATAGCAAGCTCGATTATCTGTTTTCTATTCATCCTTCCTAGTGGAAGCACTATTTGATATGCTTGGTTATCATTACACAGCAGGCAGCCTTCCTTGAATAGAACATTCATTTTATCTATGAATCTCTTCGAAGCATCCTTGAAGAATTTCGTGTCATGCTGGTTATGACCTCCAATAATCCATTTGACACCAAGGTATTCTGCAAAGTGGGCACTTATAGAATAGAATATCATGTTTCTAGCAGGTACATACGATGACCACAGGGAACCAGAATGAAGGTCTTTTTTGGAATGGCTGATATAATAATAGTTGGAGTCGCCTGCTTCTTTTACAAAAGGCAGATCAATTTCAACTAGACTGCTTACTTCTGCAGCCTTGACAAGTCCTATGCTGGCGCGTTTTTCTTGTGCAATCCTGCCAAAGTAATTGAAAGTAATTGCAATTACTTCTGAATATCTTTCTTTTGCCCAGTAAAGACAGGTGGCAGAATCGAGTCCACCTGAAAGCATTACAAGAGCCTTATCACTCTGCATCCTAAACTACTACTTCGTGTTGTCTTCTTTATTTACCCCTGCAATTATGTGAGCGCCTTTGTTTATGCCTTCATAAATATACACTCCTAGGGCCTCTACATTATGTGGCATTTTGGGTGCAAGCAGTTTAATTATTTCAGAGGAAAGCTTCTCTACTGTTGCTTCTCCCGATAGCATATATGTAGTTGACTTTGGTAACTGAAGGCTAAAGTATCCCTTTGGCCCCTCAAACGCCACATAATAGTGGACATCGTCCTCGCTTTGTAAATATTTTTTGTTGATGAAGAACTTGTGATCTATTGCATTGAGTGTCTCTTTTATTATCCTCTTTGCCTCTCCAAAGTCAACTACCAAGTTATCCTTCATATTGCCGATTATCTCCACCATTACTGTTGACGTATGGCCATGCAGGACAGAGCATTTTTCGACTAGAGGAAGGATATGAGCATAGTCAAATGCAAGCGCTGGGTCCTCAATAAATATTGAGCCGGTCTGCATATGATTGCCACTTTCGAAAAAGAATAGTGAGTCTAATTCACTTACCCTACTAACATATTTTGAATGGCCAACAGCAATAATATCAAGTGTTGGGAGCTTCTCGTGGATATTCTTAAACTTGATAGCATCATCTTCTGAATCTATAACTTCAATGAATTTGTTGCCTCCTGTTTTGAAATCGACTTTGGCATACTTGCCATTTGGCATTTTTACGTCGACGTCATATTCGTAATCCTCATTAAGAAATGACAACATCTTTGCAACAGATAATTCTGATCTGCTCCGGAGCAAATTGCCTCTGTCTATATATCTAAGATCGCTATTGAGGACAATCCTCTCTTTGACCATCGTTTTCTTTCCTGTTAAGCTCAGTTCAATCTTGACTATATATATATCGTTTTTTAATTTGGATGTGCATTTATGTGGGCATCGAGAGTATTTAGAGCCCTTTGATCGCGTTGAGACAAGCCCTTTACGATGCTGTATCTGAAAATACCTTAGATATCTCCAGGGTAGCAGTTGCTTTCTCAGGTGGAGTAGACAGTTCTCTTCTTGCAAAATTGTGTCATCATCTGAACAAGCAAGTTACGCTTTTAACGATAGGATTTCCAGGTTCTCATGATATCGGCTTCTCAAAAGCTATGGCATCAAAGATGGGTATGAGCCATAAGGTATACGAGATCAATTCTCTCGACTTTCAAGAAAAACTCCAGAGCATACGACAAACAATAAAGTGCTCAAATACTTCTCACATCGAAAATTGTATAGCGTATTTTTATGTGTCTGAGCTTGCAAAGCAAAATGACCTAAACACAGTGTTAAGTGCCAACGGATGTGATGAGCTTTTCTGTGGCTATGACAAATATCGCAAAGTTTATCTTAATGGGCAAACGCAAATTGAGAAGTTAATAGAAGAGAGCCTCGTCAATGAATTTGACCTCCTGAGGGAGATTAATATTGTGTCTGCAGCATTAGGGATACAAGTCAAACAACCATTTTTGTCTTCCAAATTCATTCAATTTGCCAAGAGTATTCCTATCGATCAAAAGATCCAAGGATCGGATGACATGATAAGGAAACACATACTGCGAAGAGCGGCTCTTGTACTAGGCGTACCAAAGGAAGCAGCAATGAAACCAAAGAAGGCACTTCAATATGGATCACATATCCACAAATATTTCAAGAGAGCAAACGAAAAAACATCACTACGGCAACCTAGCTTTTGGAGATTGTCGAACTCAAAGCTTAGTTAGATCAATCGAACCCAAATCAAGGGGCAGTTACGCAAATTATCCCACTTACAAACTTACTTATCTACCATTCAATGTCCTTATATAACCCTCAGTAGGGCCAGCCTTTACAAGAAGTCCTCTTATCTCTTCATTGTCAAGAAGTGTCTCAATTAGCTTTTGTTGCTCTTCCTTTGGAACTTCATTAGATGTCTCAAGTGAGTCAATAGCTTTAAGCTTCCAGTAGTTGTTGAGTGCATTTTCTATTGTAACCATGGATTCGTAAACAATCTTGCCAAAGGCTGTTAGAATGTACTTGCCATTTTTTCGTCTTACAAGACCAGCTTTTGTCATCCTCGAAAGCCTTGAGTAATATTGCTTACGGGTAACCTTCATCTTACTTTTAAGCTTCCTGCTGTCAATATTTTCCAGTGCAACAATTGAAAATAGCTCTAATGATTTATCATCAGCGATAGTTTTTAGAACTGCCGCTGTGTTTTGAGATTTGGCCATGTTAAAAGGCAAATTACTTTGTTCTAGGAAGTTATTATAGGTTTATACTCTGCTCATAGAATATTTACAGTAAGAGTGCCCATATTAGGAGACGGACGTTGTGATTACGAATGTCAGGGTATAATATACTACATAGAATAATGATTGTTCCCAAGCTATACTCCTAAAGGAAATAACGTTACAAGTACAAGACCCAATTGCAACACCATGAGAAGTGGAAACCATTTCTTATATTGTTTACGCATCAATTCCATGTGTGCAAACACCTTTTCTATGATGGTCATTCTGATTAGTGCAACCGACACCACCCCTGTCACCGCAATAGGATACATTATGCTCATACTATCGTATTCAAGAAATGTCGCATAAAGTATCCAAGATATTGCTGGCATAAACAACAATAAAATAATCAACAAGTCAATAGTTTTTTTACCCCCTAACACAATTGGAATTGTCCGTCTGCCTGCTTGCTTGTCTCCTTTGGTATCTCCTAAATCATTGATTATTGAACAGGCAAAAATCATAATACCAGACATTGCTATAGTGTGAATCGGTATAATTGGTTTGTTGATCGCAAAATCTATGCCATAGTTTGATGTGATCCCAAGCATTGTACACATCACATAAAAAGACGCAATCGCAATATTCTTGAGCACAAACCGGTTCATAAGTGCGATTCTAGTCATAGAATAAAGTATCCCAAGGATTATCATTAGAAGCACAAGTACTATACTTGCTAGATGGAATGTAGCTATCGACATCCCAATAGCTGCTCCATTTGTCATTATAATGAAACTCCAAGCCTGTTTTCTTGAAACCAGCCCAGAAGGTATAGGCCTGTTCTTGGAATTGGCTCTGTCAAGGTCTACATCAACAAGGTCGTTAAGGACGTACATGCCGACTGCAATCATTGACGTGATAAAAGGCAGCATTATAGTTCTTTGAATTATCAAATGGATTTCTGTTTCAGAATATATCACACTTAGGATGCCGGGGATACAAAGTAAACCCGCTATGGTTGCAACGGAGTAAAGCAATCCGTGTCTTTTTCGAGAGTTGAAGAGTATCAGCTGGGAGCGGAAAAAAGATGCTTTGGTATACTCATTCGGATCTTGTTTTAGGCGACGATATTGCTTATTAAGCGTGTATGCCATAGTGGAAACTGGATCAAATCTTTTTTAACAGTAGAGTTACCTAGCTGAGGCAAAAATTACAATAATTGTCTTATCTTTGACAATATATTTCTATAATTTCTTCTATGGGGACATTTTAAGACGAATTCTGTATCATTGAGGAAAAGGTCTCAGTTACGCCGTCTCTACTTATCAAATCTCGGATTTAATGAGTCACTCTCTCAACGTATTAATCATGTATATTCCAAGCCAAAGCACTATACCCTTTCTCGGGAATTGATAAGGGTTAAATACGACAGATGGCTACTCCTATGAGAACTGTATGGGCCAACAGGTAGCTGAATTGGAGCAGGTTTTTAGTCTTCTTGCAGATAGGCATTCGATCAAGATAATAAAGATGGCATATTCTGGCTTCAAGGGATCTTATACCAGCTATAGAAACGATATTAGCAAAAAGCAATTCTATGTGCGGCTGAAACGCCTGCGTGACCTTGGCCTCATAGAAAAACGCCAATCAGTTTACAGAACAACCACCTTCGGCTCTCTTGTCTATGCTGGGCACATCAAGACCCTTGAGAATATTCTGGCTAATTATTGGAACCTTAAGGCAGTTGACGTTTTGAAGTCTCGGCAAGATTTTCCATTGGATCAGAAGGAAAAGGTGATTGAGGAAATAATACAAGCTACTGCGCTGAAGCATGTTGTAAACGGTACACATCTTTCGGGATTTTCCGTAATCAAGGATTACAACAAGCTGGTTCTTGAAGTGACAAGACTATTAGAAACTGCAAAGAGAGAAGTCTTTCTGGCAACACGCTATCATGATCCTCATTTCTCGAAACTCCTGTTTCATAAGGTAGCCAATGAGGGTCTTGTGGTGCATATGTTGGATAGTTTACCCGATCAAATAAGTGTCGCAAATAGGCTCAATGCAATATTGAGAGTCCCTCCTAACAGAGAAACTTTTGAAATGGTGAACAGGATAATCAAATCCGGGCGACTTGATCTGAGGAAAGCAAAGTTGTCCGCAAGTTTCATGGTGGTAGATGAGACTGCAGTATGCTACGAGACTGCAGACTATGTTAATCCTGAACAATTTACGCTCGCAATTTCTCATTATGATGACCCATATCTGGCCAAGCGTTTGATATCCTATTATCGTACATTGGCACAGGACGCCATAGCCCCGCAGATTTTTGAGAGTATTCAGAAAAGATAAGGGTTTGACTTGTCTGGCTACCTAGCGTGCATATGCATGGAAAGATCCAAACACGTGTTTAGACTTCTGACATCATAGGTGGAACCTTGGGAGTGACCTTTTACAATACTGCAAGCGGTAGGATAAATGCTATAGAATTTAGATCCGAGAAGCCTGCAAGTGAAACTTTGCTCTGTATACATGGGTTTTGTTGCGATGCTAGAATCTTTACATATGCGGGAAGCAAACTATCTAGTTTGGGTTATGATTTAGTTAGCATTGATCTGCCGGGGCACGGTATGTCTGATGGTAAAAAAGGCGATTTAGATTTTGAAACCTGCATCAAATCTATTCATCAGATAATTACGCAACTTAAAAAGACTTCACAAAAGGTGTTCATACTCAGCCACAGCATGGGCTGTATCTTTGCCCTATGGTATGCACATCTGTTCGAGGCTTCAATTGACGGGTTGATTTTACTATCTCCTTTCGTCAGGGCTCCCAACGTGAAAAAGCGGTATGATGCGGAGCCCAATTCGTTGGAGCTTCTCCTCATGATTTTGGCAAGGATTTTTACCCCGAATAAATGCGTTAACGTTATCGAACAATTCCCAAAATATGTAAGGGCTGGTGGCGATGAATTTTTGCTGATGATGAAAGATCCATTAATCAATTTCAGTTATTCTTATAAATTCCTCGTAGACATATTTGCAGTAAAAAGCGGTAAGGTGTCTAAACTATCTAATGTAGGGGATGATATGCCAGTATTCATTTTGCATGGAAGAGAGGATAAAGTAATGTATCCCCAAGTATCTGAAGATTTTTTCAAGTTACTTCGCACTAGCAGGAAGGAAATGAGAATATTTGACTGTAACCATTGGTTCTATGATGCAATCTTTTATGATCCGTCATTGTTAGGACATAGCGAGGAATCAAGATTGCAAATAATATCAGCAATATCGGATTGGCTAAAGACTCAAGCTGCCTTGCCAGCGAAGAACAAATAACCATTGTTTGATATTATTTTGCTGTTTTCAAGTAAACTGCTATCCTAGTTATTCCGAGAAATCAGGAGGAGTGTATATGCATACATGCATCTCTAGACTCTTTTTCTTCCAACTATACTAAAAAACCTAGAGTATGCGACAAAACTTGCTTTATCACTTGCGAGTCTCTTCAATCCTACATACATGCTTGCATAGTCTTGCTCGCTTTGCAGACTCTCTTCTAAAATTTGAGGTTTAATACTTTCTGCCAGCTGCCAACCAAGGGAGCTATATTGTCCCTGGCCCATTAGTATACAGGGTGAATAACAATCCACAGTTGCATCAAAGGATTCATCAATCAATAGCTTGTACAGCTTCCTGCCGACTAAAGGATCTCCTCCTCGCTTCTTAAGCAGAGTAACATATACTTTTCTGAGCGTGTTGAAAACCTTGTTATCCGGATAGCACAACCACGAGCCAGGTCCATGGTCCAGATCCTGAATCATTACTATACCATACTTCTTTGTCATCTGCTTCATAGAGCGCAATGCCCCTCTTCTGTCAGTCAAGTGATGAAATGTGAATCTAGAATACACAATATCAAACCTCTTTTTGAGACCTAGCCGGCTTTTAGAGATGTCATCATAAATGAACTCGACATTCTTTGTCGACGTATTGCGACTGTTGCAATAAGATAAATATCTCTCATCCATATCAACACCGACGACACGTCCCGTGTTGCCTACCATTTTGGCCATCAGCCTGGTTACAGAGCCAGAACCGCATCCTATATCGATACACCTCATACCTTTTTTCAGACCTGCATTTAAAAGCGCCTGTTTTGTTAAAGGCTCAAATAATTTAGCCTGAGTCTCCAGCCTTGCTATTTCGCTATCTTGATTACCTAAAATGTAACCTTCTGGCACAATTCCTTTCCTCTGGAACTATTTTGCCAAGAAGGCTTGGCTTTTCATTACCCAAGTATTATTTTCTCCCCTTTTAACCATTTTTAGACCTTCATCATAGTTAGAGATGAGGGGTTATTTACTTTGCTGGCAATTACGCTAATTTCTCATAATTCAATAAATGGATGGAACCCACTGAAGTATTTGTAGTATTGATTTTTGTACACAACCAACAATAATTTTGCGTTTGATTCTCATGTGTTTGTGAGATAATGGAGAGAGACATGGAGATTGATGCCTCGCCACTTCTGATGCAAATTAAGTCAGTCCGTCTTTAATGTAACCGGTTAGAGAAAAAATTTGTTTCTATCGTTTATTACAACTAGTCTACCATTATCAAGCAGAATTTTCCCTTTTGTAAATAAGAGCTTACATTCAAGGGGAAAGGGTGGTTTAATTAAGGATTGCAACCAATATGATTATGCCTGCTCTAATCGCAACACTGGAAGCCTATATCTTGTCGCTTTGGTATGACTTTGTTGTGGATTCACCGCTTGCAGTACCAAGAGTTTTGCATCTAACTCTCCAATACATGACACTTAGCTATGTCCAGATTTTCCAGCTCATATTTGTCAAATCGTTTTAGGTCAAGATTTGGTCTGATGATATACTAGCTAGCGAGAAGAAAAGGTTGTTGACGAACAATAGGAGTAATAGGGTAGACTATTATGCTTGAGCCTTGGATCAGACTCTTATGGTTGTTGTTTTGACATTTATTACCTCTTATTATATCGACGATCCGCTCTCTAATTCATAGAGAGGGTTATTATCTTTAAATCGACTATTTTTCAGTGAAAATGATAAACCCAAAGATTAAAAGTGGCTTTATACGCTTTGAGCGTGTTTAAAGACAAATGGTAAATCAAAACCAATTGGTAGAATTGGTAAAAAAAGCACGGGAAGGAGCTCCAAATCGCAAATTTACTCAGGCTGCAGAATTGACGCTTGTTCTCAAGGATATCGATGTAAAGAAAGGATTTAGTCTCAATGAGGTAGTAACAATTCCTCATAATTCCAGCAAGAAGCCAAGCATCTGCGTAATTGCAACAGGAGATATGGGCAGCAGGGCCCGCAGGGCAGGCGTGGATGCAGTAATGGATCCTGCAGAGCTTGATAGACTTGGTACTAATAGACGCGAAGCACGCAAGATTGTGAGAACCCATGACTTTTTCCTAGCTGATACTGCTCAAATGGCCACGATTGGTCGATCACTTGGACAGTTTTTGGGCCCCAAGGGCAAGATGCCAACCCCGCTCCCATACGGAGCACCTGTCGACTCGATTGCAGCACGATTTAAAAATTCTGTCAGAGTAAGGTCAAAAAATCAGCTCAATGTCTCTGCTAAGATAGGTGACGAGAAAATGGATGATAAGCAGCTTGCAGAAAATGCAGGTGCAATAATTGCAGCAATTGAGAAAAAGTTGCCGCAAGGTGATAAAAATATCAGAAACGCAATGGTTAAGTTCACTATGGGCAAGGCGTCTAAGTTGAGTGCCCTTAATACTAAGGAGAACAAAGAATAAACATGTCACAGAATATGATGGCGCCACCCACGCGAAAGCACTATCCTAAGAAGAAGCGTCTCATGTATGAGGAGCTCCAGAGGATTCCTGCAGAATATAACGTTATTGCATTATCAAAAATGTCGAAAGTACGTGCTGCGCAATTGATGATGATTCGGAAAAAGTTCCGAGATGACATCAGGATTAAGATAGTCAAAAATAAGGTCGCTATTAGAGCATTTGAAAAGGTCAAAGGTGTTGCAGGCATTGAGAACCTGCGCAACCAGCTAGAAGGTCAGTGCGCCCTAATATTCACAAATATCAATCCCTTCAAGCTCAACTTGATATTCTCACAGAACAAAGTCTTCCTTCCTGCTAAAGGCGGAGACATTGCCACGAAAGAAATCTTCGTTCC
>DATAAU010000127.1:0-6751 GCA_036259955.1 Nitrososphaera sp.
GGTAATTTGTCACCACTATTTCATTGATTGGACCCCTCTTGCTTCCTACAGAATTAATCTTCCTTTTCGCCCTTACTATTATCATATTTTTCTCATAATCGCTATAGAGGCTTCTTGTTAGTGAATGGTCGCTATTGCTTAGCATAACAAAGCATCCCCTTGAGTCTAGTGTTCTGAACACGTTTGATAGTTGCTTCTGTTCCTCCATGGAAAAATCGCTCTTAGAATACCGGGTAAAACTCGAAGTTTTGGATAGTGGAATATAGGGAGGATCAAAATAAACAAAGTCATCTTTTCCAGCAAAGTCAAGGACCTTGTCAAAGGTCATAACCCGTACATCTACACCTTGAAGCATTTGACTCGCTCGTAACAGGGTATTTCTATCAAAGATGAGAGGATTCTTGTAATCTCCAAATGGCACATTAAACTGCCCTTTTGAATTGACTCGATATAGACCGTTAAAACAGGTCTTATTGAGGTAAATCATCCTAGCTGCCTTACCTACACTATCTAACCTATTAGATTCAATGCGCCTAACTTCATAATAGTATTCTTTTGAATGCCTCTTGCGGTGACTCAAAAGTACTTCAATTAGTTCAGATGGTTTATCTCTTACTACGAGAAAGCAATTTATCAATTCTTCATTGGCATCTGAGAGAAGAACTTTGTCAGGTTTTAATTTTGATTTAAGATAGAAAAAGACCGCTCCGCTTCCAATGAAAGGTTCATAATAATTTCGAAAGTCAAGAGGAAAATGATTCTTGAATTGTTCAATTAACTGTAATTTACCACCTGCCCACTTAAGGAATAAAGGTAATACCAAAGGTTCCTTTTCAGAAAAGGAAATAATACGATTCAAAGACCTCCTATTTAAGAAACTCGTATCGTCGCATAAATTTATTTCCTGTATTGAGGGTTATGAATTAGTGACAGTGGATTCATCCTGTAATATAGATGTGACTGTTGTTTGAAACCCATGATACTATTAGTTTTACCAACATTATGGACTAAACCACATCTCTTTTCCAAGTTAATTCAGGGAACTATCTGATATCTTTGCTTCAAAGTCATATACAAAGAAACAGAATATCACCAGATGTTGCTAATCTAAACCAACACCAAATAGAGTTACTTCATGGAAGAATCAAAGATGCGAGATACCATGTAATGTACATAGATATCGGAGTTTGTAGACGATAGCTTGCGCTCAATACATCTCTTCATCCATACACAGAAGGAAGGTACATGTTGTTGTTGCTGTACTTTACCTAAAATCTATGGATCAATTTGAAGGACCATTTGAAATATGCCTAGTCAGACCTGGTATTGGCTTGGGTCTCATTTGTTGTTTCTGTAGTGCTACTTTCATGAACCCGCTTCCAGTGATATCTTAACTCACCCAAGCTTCCACCAACATCTTGATTGCATCTAGGACATCTCCAAGTTACAGCAGAAATTCCCATACAAGATGCATGCAAATATGCCCCTTATACGGTTTACTAAATTTGCTTCTGCTGCATTAAAAATGACTTAGTCGATGCCAAAAATGAAACCCAATAATCATGTGAGCTGAGCAGGATGTAGTTAGTCAGAGGGACTTGCGTTTATAGGGCTTTTGAGAAGGCTCTCAGAATTTCTTAGGAACAGTCACAAACCTTTACACCATATTTAATTTTTTATCCACCAGTCATCTTTGAAAATAGGCTGTCGGCTCGATTAGTTGCCTTGATGTAGTCTAGGTTTGCAAGCGCTACTACTGCAGATTCTCTTACTTCTTCGCTTTCATCATTGAGTGCTTCGTTTAGAGTCTTTCTTGCTTCTTCTGAGCCTATTACTCCCAGTGCGACTGCAGCTTCGTGACGGACAAAGAAGCTTGAGTCATACCTAACAGCATTTGCAAGGGGTTCTATGCCACTTCTATATCCAAGTTGGCCAAGTGAGAAAGCAGCCTCATGTCTTACAAGGGCATTTTTATCATTTTTTAGAACCTGGCCAATAGGTTCAACTGCATTTTCTGCGCCTATCCCTGCAAGGATACATACTGCACGGGTCCGCACTACGTTGTCGTGATGGTCAAGCAGTCCCTTAAAGTACTGCTCGTTTTTGCTCTCAAATTGCCTTTCCATCTCTTCAAAAAGCTTGATCCTATCATAATGTATTGACTCAGTCATAATGGATAGAGGCTTTATTTGACTGCTGCCTTCTTTTATTTTTTCGCTCATGCAACTTTTTTTCCTTGGAGGCGATTGCAGGATTTTATTCATTATAGCAAGTATATTTTTACAATAAGAAACAGGATCTCAAATAGAATATCGATACCAGGGGTTGTAATAATTTATCTCTCCGAACTCTTATTATATTCCCCTCTCTGACAATACCAGCCGTATTAATATGCGCGTAAGATACTGGCGGCTTAACATTACTGAGGTTTTGGAGGCGGAGTATCCACAGGAAAAAGCTAACCACTGGGACATCAAGTGTATGCAGGGAGAATATGAGCACTTTGGAGTCTTTTGGTATCGCTATGGTACACCCTTTGACAAAGAGCCCGTGCATGGAATATGTTTTTACTACAATGATATTTCCCAAAAAAGAGTTGAGGAACTAGCCTCCTTTTTGCAATCTAACTTTGGAGGAAAGCTCCTTTCATTGCATAGCAGGGGGTTCCTACAGGGTTCAAAGGAGTTTGCCGATTCCAAGTCGATAGGCATCCTTGCTAATGAGCTCAGCCTTAGATTCAACGCTCCAGTTGAGCTCACCATAGAATTTGAAAAAGTGAGCCGAGAAGAGGTTGATCAGGAGTCATTTAAACTGCCCTCATCAAAAGCTCTTCCAATAACTGGGTCTGATTGAGAGATACTTAACCATGTGAATGGGATTAATATAGCAATATATTTCTCCGGCTCTAACTAACCACCATCAATGGTGGCAGAGATGACCATCAGGGAGCATATTGAGGAGCTCCGGGTCAGAATACTCAGAATGGCAGTGGTGATAATCATCATCACAATATTTGCTATGACATTTGATCTGCGTCCAATTCAAATTAATGGCGTTCCACTTGCATACCCCTACCCAGATCCATTACACAATATCTCTATTCGGCTTACATTCTATATGCAGGAAAGCCTGCTACCAGAAGATGTGAGCCTTATTCAGACCGCTCCGGGTCAGGCATTTTTTTCACAAATCTATGTTTCTGTGCTGATAGGTCTAACAGCCTCTATCCCTTTCATCATGAGGGAGATATCTGCGTTTATCTCACCAGCAATTAGTACTAAGACAAAAATCGGACTGCTAAACGTATTCCTTCCTTCAATTGCACTTTTTGTTGGAGGTATTGCTTTTTCCTATCTTTTAGTCATACCATTTGTCCTAGACTTTTTGTACGAATACGGGGAGGCTCTCAATGTTGCTACTTTTCTCACTATCAATAATTTTATCTCATTTGTAATGCAATTCTTTCTTGGTTTTGGGATCGCATTTCAGCTGCCGATTCTGATGTATGGCATTTCACTTACCGGTACTATCTCGCCTAAGTTCTGGCGATCCAATTTCCGCTACGCTATCTTAGTTCTGGTCATTTTTGGGGCGCTAATTACACCTGATGGCAGCGGGGTAACAATGTGGTTCGTATCAATTCCGATGCTACTTCTCTATCTTGCTGGCATGATTATAGTGGAGAAAAGAGCAGCAGCAGCAACATCTGTCAAGGTAGTAAAAACTAACACTTAAATTCTAATCACTCTGTTTATATATAGATAATGACTTGATCGTGGAATCATCATCAAATCTCCTAATGCAATTTGCAGGCCTTGGAGGATTGGAATGGGTTATTATCATAGGATTAATCGTGGTAGTCTTTTTTGGCGTTAGAAAGATTCCAGAACTTGCAAGATCATTTGGCAAAGCTAGCGCTGAATTTCAAAAGGCAAGAATTGAGGCCAAAAGAGAGCTTCAACAAATGAAAAGTGGAGGAAATGTCGGCAGGGAAAAGCTTGAGGCCATAGCTGATTCTCTAGGCATTGACTATACTAATAAAAACGATGACGAATTAAGAGCTGCAATTGAAATAGAACTCAATAAAAGCAAGCAATAGCTTGGAACCTTTTTATTACATGCTTCTTTTCACCTCAAGCTATTGATCAGTCTGCAGCAGATTGCAGCTATCGCTAGCAAATACGATTTGAAAAACGTTACCCTAGGCACCATTGGCAGTCATTCGGCACTGGAAATAATGGACGGTGCAAAAGATGAGAACCTTAAAACGATATGCATATGTCAAAGGGGCAGAGAACTGCCATACAGACGATTCAAAAGGCTTGCAGACGAGATCATTTTGCTCGACAAGTTCTCAGATATATTATATCAGGAGAACCAAGAAAAGTTAAGACAATCTAACGCCGTAATGGTAGCTCATAGGGCCTTTACTGCTTATCTAGGCTATGACAACATTGAAAACAACTTGATGGTACCTATCTTTGGTAACAGGTCGCTTTTGCGTGCAGAAGAGCGGACTGCGCCAAGAAACCAATACTATCTGCTGGAAAAGGCAGGCATATATCATCCAAAGATATATCGCAAGCCTTCAGACATAGATGGGCCAGCGATAATAAAGGTGCAAGAAGCCTCTCGCAAGTTAGAGAGAGCATTTTTTATTGTGTCCTCATATGAAGACTATGAGAAAAAATCAAAGCAAAAAATTGAGCAGCGACTTGTGACAAAGGAGGACCTCGACAGCGCAACAATTGAACAATATGTTTCAGGCACCTATTTTAATTTGAATTTCTTTGTTTCCCCTCTTACAGGGGAAACAGAATTTCTTGGAATTGAGCGGAGGCTTCAAACTAACATACACGACATTGCTTCACTCCCGGCAAGACAGCAGATGGAAATAGATATTCAAATACAAAACATCGAGGTGGGCCACACTCCAGCGAGCATACGAGAATCACTTTTAGAGAAAGTCTTTGAAATGGGCGACAAGATTGCTATTGCAGTAAGAAAAGAGTACCCACCAGGCATAATTGGTCCTATTTCACTTCAGAGTGTTGTGACAGTTGATCTTGACTTTGTAGTTTACGACGTTTCGCTTCGTGTGCCGGGTAATCCTATAATGGCGACTACAAGCCCCTATACAAAATATTATTACGGCCATACTTTAGGAGTAGGACGCAGGATTGCCATGGAGGTAAAGAATGCCACGCTGCAGGGGAAACTACCCAACCTTGTAACTTGAACTAACGCTCTATGGCTTCTTCAAAAAGTCCCTTTCTTACCTTGATTGGTATATCATAGTATGCAGCCAGGGCTATAGAATCAGAAGCGCGGTAATTGCGCAGAACAATCTCACCCTTTTTGCTCTTAAAGTAGAGATTTGCCCGCAGAACTGAGCCACTTTGGTAGACGTGCACTTTGACGAGCAGAAGATCCTGCATTACTGCAATTTCTTCAACCAAGTTATAGATAGTAGGTATACTACCCTTGTCTCCCTCTTGAAAACGTGAAATGTGCCTTGCCACCTCACCGGAAAATGCTCGCATTGGAAACTCTTTCCCCTCATTTGACTTTAATACTACAACCCCTTCAAGCCCGAGCTGATCTACAAAGCCTACGTAACTTATTCTGGCAGAAATGTATTCCTCGTCCTCTACCTGAGGGTCCCCTGACATTGTTTCGTTACTATAATGAACTCTCCGAGAATTAAGGGTTTAGGGATCTTCGATAGGATTTAATTTGCAATCGCAGATGATGTTATACGCAGCAAATCAGACATGGAAGATAAGAATTGGCAAGCTTTGAGGGAAAGTGGTTTTAGAGTCCTCTTTGTTGGCGCCTTCTCGCTTGTGATTGCATTTATGATATACAGCCAGTTCACAATGCCTTCATCAGAGCCATTAAGGGCTGAGTCAGAGAAACTGACAGGGCTTGCATGGGGCATGCTTGCAATAAGTGGAGCGTCCATGGCATCAATGGTTTATGGGTCATACATTATTTTTAGGTCAGAGCAGATCAGGACAACGACAGTAGACACTGCTGCTAACAGTCTAATTTCATTTATCACAGCCGCGTTTTCCAATCGAAACTATTGGAAAATAATGATAGTTGCTGCAGTTGGTTATGGAATCTTTTTTGGTTTTCTATCGCAGATACTTGTATACCGAGCGAACGTGTCTTTCACTGAAAGGGGCATTGAGGTGCCATCACTTGACTTAATACCGTGCTGCGGTGCAGTCGGCTATATGCCAATGCTTACTATCTACATCACGGATCATTTTTTGATATTGATAATACCCCTCAATGTCATTCTTGCCACTATTGTATCTTTGCTTGTAGGCTTTAATGTGGCACTAAGCATCTACGCATTTAGAATGAAAAAGTTGCTTCAGACAAAGACATCCCTTGCCGCAGGTATTGGAGCCACAAGTGGCTTATTTGTAGGTTGCCCCACATGCGCTGGCAGTCTAATTTCAGCGCTCCTTGGAATTGGGGTCGCTGGCGCCGGAGGGACAAGCGCAGGTGTACTTGCTCCGTTTCAGACACTCTTTATAGCGGCCAGTATCCCTGCATTAGTCGTTGCACCATTCTTGACTGCGCGAAGTATCAGGTCGGCCTCAAGCTGTAACATTAGGTGATTCTATTCTGTGATCGCCACAAGCTCAGATCGGGTGGTCTTTTTCAAAAGACTATCTAGGTACATTTGTATGTGGGGTTCTGCAATCCATATCTTACCATCACCGAAAAGATAGCC
>DATAAU010000128.1:0-11411 GCA_036259955.1 Nitrososphaera sp.
AGACATGATGGGATTGATGCAACAGATTGGAGCCATACCAGTATTATCACCTGCTGTTAATATTGGTTAGGAATGCAACCAGATCCTGACAATATTCCATTATCGTTTCTCTGTATAATTAGTCATAGTGTATTGCATTACTCTAAGCTAAACTTATTTGGATGTATTGGTAGACTGATTTATGCTGGCTCGCTCAATCGTTTCACTTTCCCCACTTCTGATCATTATAAGTAGGACGGCTTTTTGTCCAAGTAGCTGCAGCAGCTGGTTCAGTCCCAAAAACCATATGCAGACGATAGTGGCTTTTCAGTATTTTTTCCACAAGGCTGGATTGGAGAAGATATTGATAACACGAACCCGTCTTCCCATAGCGGAGAATCAGGACTTGGCTATGGTCTTCCTGCACTCTTTTGTACACAAGAACAGGCATTTTCGCAGTTTGATGGTAGCTCTAGCTGTGAGAGTGTTGAATATTCTGCATATCTGTTTAGATATAGTAGCCTGAGAACTTGATATGTTGCAAGCGTTACTTAATCAATCAATTAATCAGTCAATCAGTCATCTAAACGCTATTAGTCTTTCTTTTAGCCGACTTCTTCTTCCTCTTCTTCTGTCACCATCACGCCTGCTTTTGATCCCCTTGTTCTTCTTCTAGCTTTTTTAATTCTATGTCTATCTCTGCTATTCTTTTTGCAGAATTTTGTAGAATCTTTTCGAATTGTTTGTTGTATGGTGGACTTACAGCTATTCCACTTTGGGCAATCTTTGAAATGCGACTATAGAATTGCTCTTGATCTGCTTTCAGACCTTGAAGTATTTTCTTAGTTTTAATACCGCCATTGTTAATACTACCACCTTCCCTATCATGAGGGGGTGGGGTGTTACTATCATTATTGTTACTATCATTATTGTTACTCATGTGTGCGTTTCTCTCGCTCCCGGTATTATTATTATGATGATGGGGGCGGCAATAAAACGGCTCCTTATCCGATTCTTTTTTTCTAATTTAGTAAGTGAATATAAGTTGCCGTCCATCGTCTTTACTAAAATCTTCTCTCTTTCCAATGCATCTTTTGTGATAAAATAATAATCAAGTTCCAAACTCTTATGATCTATAATCTTTGGACTACAACCATGACTATCAAATTCTGCTGCAATCACTACTTTTTTGGAGCGTTGACAGTTGTAAAATTCATCCTTAGATGGTGTTGCTGCCGTTGCCATTCTTAGCATCTTAATTCAGATGCAGCATAAATAATAATAGCAGGAGCGGTGTTAAGAGTAGTAATGACATGAGACTTAAAGTCTCCTCCCCCTCTAATAACTTCCTTCGCAAAGATATTGCCGGCTTGGTAAGGCTGCTTAGGGTAATTGAGAAAGCTGGCAAGGATGGAATCTCTACAAGAGAGTTATGTGAACAAACGTT
This sequence comes from Nitrososphaera sp., assembly GCA_036259955.1. Classification (GTDB taxonomy): domain Archaea; phylum Thermoproteota; class Nitrososphaeria; order Nitrososphaerales; family Nitrososphaeraceae; genus Nitrososphaera. Next base: position 1,427 of record DATAAU010000128.1, read on the forward strand.
TAAAACCAAAAATTATGGCATGCGTGTAATTAGCAGAGCTTATGATGATGGGTACATACAGCGGTTCGGTAAAAATAAGCGTAGTCATAACAAAGTTAATTACCTTAGTGATAAAGGAAAGGAGCTTCTAAGTCAGTTAAACAATGTTAAATAAGTTAGGGAGAAACATGACTATCTGTGTTATTGATATCTATATAATTTAAGAAGCAAATACCCGATAATTTCGAGAAGATCAAAGTCAAAAGTTGGGTTGGATGACCCCTAGGTAAAAGATATGTAGATATCCCTGTGCAACCAGGACTGATTTCCAATTTTCTAATTTCTCTTTCTCTTTTCTTTTTTGTTATCCCTATCGTCTTTTGTCAGTTTACCGTACACATCGCCTCATCTTTCTGGATAGGCTTGCAATAGAAGTTTGGAAATCATCGCAGCAGAGATTGTGATGATTACCCGTTGGTTTATTCCCTTAATGTCACTCATCTTCACCCTCGTCTCCATCTTCACCCTCGTCTCCATCTTCACCCTCGTCTCCATCTTCACCCTCGTCTCCATCTTCCTCACCTTCAACAGGTTCAGTTGTTTCTGCTGATTGTTGTGCTAACGCTTGTTCCACTTCTGGTGCTGCTATTAACTCAAATGAATCAAATACCTGCTTGACTGCCGGCGGAAGTGTTGATAGACTGCCAAAACCTATCGTCAACTCGGCAGCAGAAACAAAACTACCTTCATAAAAAACGGTATATCCTTTTGGCATCCCTGGGTTAGGGGCCGTTGAATTTGTAGCAGTTGAAATCAGATATCCTGTTCTTATTTCATCTGGAGCAGTGACAGTAGTATACGTCATTTCAACGAACTTGGCTGGCATCATTGCTATCGTTTGGTTTGCTTGGGGAATTGTAAGATTGACTGTCATATCTGCACTGTTTATGATCTCGATATCTCTGTAACCAACTTCTTGAAGCTTTTGTAGATGGTATGACAGAACACTATCACTTGTCATACCATTGGTGGCGACAGTTGCATTGTTGGACAATTGGAGTAAATTGTCCAAGTCTGGATACCGAACAACGTGTATAACGTAATTTTCAGACGTTTGACAACTGAATGTGTCACCATTAATATCGGGAAGTGTTGGTTCCTGCTGTTGTTCTTCTTCACCTGGACAAATTTGTGCTAGTAGACCGTATCCTTGCGTTGTCTCTTCTGATAAGATAGAACCTATATTATCCACATCTTGAACTATCCACCCATGAGGCACATGTAACCTAAACCCATCATCTATACTTTGAAAAAGTGTTGTACTCTGTGTATCTGCGGGTTGGATGTTCGTTGTTATTCCTTCTGCTCCTTCAATATCACCGGTGTTACTAATAACATTATATTGGAAAGTTATATCTACTTGTTCCATTCCAAGTGGGTCACCAGGAGGGAAGTACGTGATTACCATCCTGTAGTCGCCGCTCGTTACCATCGGCTCGTCGATATCACCTTCTTTCTGTTCACCAGCTACAAAGCTGTAATTGAATGTGTTATCCGCCGTCAGAGGGGAGACTCCCCGCTCAACTATCTCACTTTGAGGACCTATTACCTCTATCCCTACAAAGGAGCCAGGTTCGCCTTCCTCCACAGAACCCCTAACTGTAATTGTATCTCCAGTCATGAAGGTGTCATCGTTTAGTATGGCTGCAAGGTCTTCATTCGACTCTACTTGCTGCTGCATTGGCAGCTGTGCGTCAATTACTACAAAACTGGACGCCAAAATAATGACACTGATCACTGCTGTTAGTGCTACCGTCATTGCTGATGAAACCAATAATGGTGAAGATATTTTCATAATACTTGGGCAAAAAAATAAAATATTGCAAAATAAGGCTAGCTGTCGTACATCTCTAACTTCCAGATTACGAAGTGTTGTCGTTCTTCTCATACGACCAATGTAGTTTACTGATAAGTAAAAGAAAAAAGAGTAAAATAGGTGGGTACGTGAATTGAATAGATAGAAGGCTTTTCTTATATCTTCTCCCTTTTGGGCATCACAGCCCTAGCCCTACCCCTTTTGGCAGTCAATTTCGATTATGGAAGCAAGGCTTTGGTCATTTGCATGATTGTCATCACATACTGGTTGATGCCTAGTAAGTTTATCTTTAGTTATGACTTTTACTACTATCAATTGACATGAAGAGTTAATCAAGTGTGCGATTACAATAGCATAGTTTGCCTGTAGGTATGTGTCTCTTCTGTTAATCTCTGTATCTGTATTGCATGTGTTTCACAAGCATCAACATCTAATTCTTCTATCCCGCTTCAGCGTCTGGTGTTGCATCGTAGTCATCAAAGGGGCCTGTTCCGCTAACACTTGTTCCCTCATTAAATGATCCTTCTTCTCCTTCGCTCAAAGACGTAGCAGTATCGTTACCCTGTATGTTATCACTACCGCCACCTAACTCGCCAAGCGCGAAATCCAATTGCCTAAGTGCACCTTCTGTGTCACCAACTTCTAGTGCAATACATGCTTGTTCTATATGGTCTCGTATCTGTGAGGTCGAAGGATTGGTTCCGTCTGCTCCTAACATAGTAGTGTTATTATTATTTGTCGTACCACCACTACCGCCGATTGTTGTTGTTGCTGTTGCTGTAGTTGTTGCATTAGCAGTGGAGTTCTGGACGCCGGCTCCTCCTGTTTGTGCTGGTGTACAAGGTGAAGACTCTGCACCGCCTCCTGGTTGCTCTGCTGTAGTGTCATCAAGACTAGCAATACCCGTATCTGGCTGCGAGGTTCCAGGTACTTGTTCACCACCTTGTTGCGTCTCAGATCCCTCAGGCAATTCTTGCGCAATTGTATTATGTGGTACAGAGATAGTCATCAATGAAGCCATACTTACTGATAGCAGCGTAAGCGCCAAGGCTGCAGGGACGGACCTCTTATTGTTATTTAATGCCATGAGGAAGATCGCAAGATCAAGGCTTTAACAGTTTTTGTAGCTACTATAACCCTTACAAGTATTTACAATATAATCAAGGACTTGGCTGCATCTATCATGTTGGCAAGGGCTTCAATATCTAGTCTATTGCGTTTTGATCACTTCTCTCACTACCGCGTAAACTAAAAAAAGAAAGGCATTACATTATATTTTTTAATAAATATCGAGTATTTGTTCTCTCTCATACCTTTACATTTTATAGTTACAATCGAACGATATGTGGGAGGAGGAGGAGGAAAGACGATCATCTTGGCCTAATCGGAGTACCCATAAGAAAGCGTCCTCTTCAGCGAAGAACAAGAAATCCAATATTACATTGGCCATAGACGCTGAAATTCTACAATTACTAAAGAATATTGCGGAAGGTGAAGGTTTGAGTATAAACGCAAAAATAAACAGTGTTCTTTGGAAGCACGTAACGTTCAATAAGTATGTAGAACAAGACTGTTCGCTTATTATTCCATCAAGATCAGTTAATTTCTTTATAGAGAATATTGACGAAGAGAAATGGATTCAGGAATACATTGACACGTTGGAGGAAATTGTTCCCTTTTTTTTCCTAGAGCTCAAAACCATACAGACGCTTGAGAGCACTCTTAAAGTTGTATTTGATCGACTGTTGCTGTATGGGGGATCATATAAAGGATATTCTTCCCATGCAGACAATAATGGTAACCTAAATCTTGTCTTTCGTCACGAATATAATATCAAGTGGTCGAGGATTTTGAGCACTGTTTACACACGGTTCATAGAAAAAACACTCGGTCATACTGCCTACCCAATAAACATATCAGAGAAATGGTTTGCGATCAAAATATCGTCGGTAGAAACGAAGCATTAACCTCCACCGAGGTTAACAAAAAATCCTTGTTCTTCCATCTCCCTTATTTCATTCATAAATTCTTGTTTTATATTATCTGTTAGGTTGTCAAGCTCTCCACTGTCATTCAAAAAATCCAGGTTATTTAAAGAAAGGCCAAGACTTTCCAGTTCTTGTACTAGTGAAGGACGTATGCCGCCTTGAATTGCAATATTGTTGGATATCATATAATATCAGTGGGATAATAATTTGGATCGTATATGCAAGATAAAAGGCTTGCTCGATAGGAACTTAAATCAACTGATAAAATAAAATCAAGCCTCAATCTCTCTTAATAGAAGAACATATCCTTCTTGATCGATTGAAAGGGACGGTTCTGGTTGGTTATATGGCCTATTGTTTCATCCAAAGGCTCCTGCTCAAGTCTTCTTTTAGAATCAAGTTCATAGGCCATCTTGGGTTATCATGCCGCGTTCTTCATCCTGCTACCCCTCTCTCCCCTCAGTGCTATGCTGTTTATTATCCTCAAAGCGTTTCGTTGTTATGGTCTCTATAGGTTTGGTCTTTTCAATTTATGATTCAACAGAAGTAGCCATACAAAAGATGATCGAGGCAACTCAAAGAATGATAAAGGTTAGCATTCAATCAGAAGAAGGCAGAAGAGAAGAGGTTTGGAGAGGGATGAACCCTGCCATCAGACGACATCTAGAATTGCAGATCAAGACCCTAAAAAATGCTCCCAGAGACCCAGACAAGTTAGAGAGGCTTTTGAAAATAAAGAGAAGGCAGAAGGAAGAAGCAATGAAAAGAGAAGTAACAGAAGAGTTAGTTACAGAGATTGAAATGTTAAAAGTGGTACTCTTTTTGGTTTGCAGAAATATTAAAGGCGTAGGAGAAGGAGAGGAGAATAACAAGTAGCATTGTTATGAGGTAGCAGCAGAATGGTGGGTACCATTTTTACTGCATCATTGTGTCATTCTTTTGCCTAGTTCTTACTTTGGTGCTATGAAGGATGGTTTGGTAGCAAATTAGACTTGATCTTTGTCGGTCGTGGATAAATCCATATGCTAGACCTAAAACATTTCGAAACACAGGCCAAACACTCAGAACACGAACTAAAGTAAATCAGTTTACGACTACCCTCTCTTTATTAAATCTGTGTTATTGAATATGTACCGATGATAAGACTAGGTGTAAACATAGACTACGAGGACTAGCCACTGTCAATTTTTACGCTGCAGACGTGAAAGCAGCGAAGAAGTGGTACACTGAGCTGCTGGACATAGAGCCGTACCTTGAACGCCCCGACTCTGAGAACCCCGCATATATTGAGTTCCGCCTTGGCGACTACCAGCACGAACTTGGCATCATTGACAGCAAGTACGCATCCAAAGGAGCTACAGCCAGCCCAGGACGTGCAGTTGTATACTGGCACGTCGACGATGTGGCATCGACACTTGAAAAGGTAATTGCTATGGGAGCAAAAGAATATAAACTACTCACAAAACGCAGTGATGCGGGATTCATTACTGCTTCTGTGGTTGACCCTTTCGGCAACATCCTTGGTATTACGCATAACCCGCACTACCTAGAGATTCTTGGATCGATTAAGAGAGTAAACTAGAGCACATTTCATCGTCCCTCCAAATCATCCATAACAATCAGGTAGAGGATTGTAATTACATCCTCGGCTTACCTACAGTTTGTCACGTGATAACTCTTAGAATTCTGCGTCGATTCCTATCGGGATCGATGAGACCCTTACTTGGAAATACTTGGCATTTCGCATCATTCCATTACAATGAAAAAAATGTTATCTTCTGAAAACTTTATCTCCTCTCCCTATAAAGAGACTGAAAGTACCAATAGGGAGACGCCCTTAGCTTAGGAATCATCTACGTCTTTATTAGATGAGTAATTAATCGAAGAATCAAGCAAGAGGGCAAAAATAAATGGCAAAACTTGAAATTTTCAAATGTAGATAGATTTCCATTAAATGTCATCACAGGATGAAGTGCTGGAATACCTCATAAGAATATACTGGAAGAGACAGATACAGGCATTAGCCTAGCACTTTTCTGTTAGTGGGTTGATTATCTCTGGACAAATGATCAGCTCTAAGAGATAATTTGACGAACTTTCCAATTTTTATAATGAGAAAAACCTTGCTACAGAGGATCCCTCTCTGATAGAAATAGGGCTCCCGCTGATATTAGTCGTGTAACGTAATTTAGCAGAAGAATGGCGTCTATCATTTTAGGAAACGAAAAGCTTACATACCCTAAATCGAGAACAGGTAGACTTACAGGAGAAAATAGAATATGCTTCTAGAGTCGGAGGAGAAAATAAAACTACTAGATGAACATATAGAGATTCTAAAACAAGAGTTGCTTTTTTTGATGGCCGAACGCAAACGCAACCCTGAGAGCCCTACAACCCATATTATCATAACAATAAAGCGAGAGCTAGATAAAGCCGTACAAGAGAAAATGAAGCTACGCCAGATTTATTACAGGAGTATCAACAATGGCATAGCTCCCACTGCCGCTGGCGCTTAGTATTATGGAATGAGCGGATGCCATAAACAAGAACCACTAAGGATAATGATGAAAGGATATTTGTAGACATCTCCAATAGGGGCGCCGGGACCCATCGTTCTGAGAGCCAAACCTTAATGCATTTCATTATGACAGACAACATTAGGCCCGACCACGCCGACATCCGTTTTTGCGGCTCATTAACTAAAGACAAGAGAGTCCTTTCAGCCGTGGAAAGACTGTATCGGCTGTTGGTATAGGTTCTACAACTATTGGAGTTGCAAGAAGTCATGATAATATCTTAATGAATAACGCACTTTCAAATATGGAAGCAAGCGAATGCTGCTTATCAGGAGGTTCAAGCATGATAATAAGAGAACAGCATTTTGATTATGTTGTAATCTCACAAGAGAACTCGGAGATAGATAGTTAGGTAGAGATCGTAGACTCGGGAATAATAGAAGTGAGAGAAGGAGAAATAGATGACGAAGTGAGAGAAGGAGAAATAGATGACGATGTAGCAAACGAAGATGAAGGAGACTAATATAATACTAATTTCGAATGATATAGTAGGACTTTTAGCCGTAGCGATGATATTACGATTAGCTCTTGATAAACTCCAATCTGGTGTTGCCATTGTAGCTGTAGCAGCTGTCTCTTCTTCTTCTTCTTTCTATCATTTTACTCCAAAACTTCAAGCTCTTCATAACCAACATCATTACCATACAACATAGTTGCTTCGAGTAATGGGTGTTTTTTCAGAAAACTATTCCTTTCAGCTTTAGTCTTTAACTTGCCATATTCCGCATGTTCTTCTCTTCTATCATTGACCCACTTCACAGCCTTATCTTCATTCGATACAGCAATTTTGTAAACTTTATGCTGTTGCTTTATCTCGTTAGTATTGCCGGTTATATCGTCTTTCTTACAAGTGGTTAAACTATAGCAGACATACAGTTTGTTATTGTTATTTTTATTTTTATTTTTATTGTTATTTTCATTCATGAATAATTATTATCGGACACCTTATATAATTCTGGGTGCTTCTCTCTTAAGCGTCAAGAGTCATTGGCTGTATTCTATTGATGTCGGCTCCAACTATCATTCCACTCATTTCTTCTTTGGTATGTCGACAGTGGCCCCCGACACTTCTTAGATCCATACTATTATCTTTAGAAGGATAGGTGTGAACCTAATAATCATATCGAAGACTAAGCCACTTTATCGATTTTTGAGGTAATCCTGACGCTATCATCTCGCTCACTTCATTGACTATTACTATTACCTGCTACACTACTACTATCTATCTTATTCTTACCAGTCATACTGATTTTCTAATGTGGTTGAAAGTTTTATGAGTGATTCTATCTGTTTGTAGTGGCGCCTGCGGTCATAATCTGACTCCAGAGATGGTTGATTGAAAAAATAAAACTCATGATTCTAGCCCTTAAAGGATGTCTGGCCTTTGGTTTACTCTAAAAGACTCAATATTTTGCTGGTCAACTTTCTAATACTAACGGGCTTTTGAAGATAGTCATCAATGGTGGTTGGAGGAGACACTTTAGAAAACTCATTATCTGCCATTTCAGAACCCGTCAAAAGAAGAACCTTCACATTCGGATTGCGCTCTTTGACTTTTTCTGCTAATTGAATACCCGATAGTTCAGGCATCAAGCTGTCAGACAGCACCAAAGAATAGCTCTCCGGATTGGATTTGATTTCTTGTAATGCATCTTTGGGATTTGAAAATGCATCTACTAAAAATCCATAGTTGTGAAGACTAAGTGCCAGAACTCTAACGGTGTCAGGGTCATCGTCTACAACAAGCACTCTAGCCGGTGGTTTGTTATTATCTTTATCCGTATTTGTTGCTCCTACCGCCGCTGCTGGTGTCACACATTATCATCTCTCGGGGACTCGCGTTCTGCACACCTACTCCTCTCCTTCATAATCTCCTCTGAAACATCACTGTTTGTCATGAAATACTGCAGCAGATTTTGTCTGTGGCTATAATAGCTTCCAAAGTAGTTCAGCCGTATCTTGCTGAAGGGAATTAATCCCATGACAATCAATATACTTTTGGAGAGAAACTAGAAATAGTCTCCTCAAATCCATGCGACTTTTTACATAATCTGTTCTGATTAACAAATACTAGTGGCCTTTTATCCAAATCATTCTTGATACATCATAACATAATAATGACAATAATTCAAGCCCGTGAACGAGAAACATGAACAAGCTAACCAGTGATATCCAATTCATTTTCTTCTTTTACTTTCTTCTCCTCTTTTTTCTTCTCAGCTGCCACAAATTCAGCGGCTCGCTCATCATCCCACTCTGACAATGACTCGGCATCGATGTAGTTTAAGTCACTAAGTGTGGCTTGCATCATCTTATTCTCTTTGCTTCTTCTTTATCTTAATTCAAAGAGGTCACTCTTTAGTTCTAGTTCTAATTGCTTATGATTACTTTACGATGCTCGTTACTACTCTTCCTTCTTTTATTCCTCAGAAAAATTGCTATTCTCACCATCTTTACCATATCTCCAAGATTCAAAGTCATCGATTGCAGAAGCATATCCTTGTCAATACAGTCATATACTGAGTCAACATAATCGTGCTCATCCCCGTCACACCCGTATATGACATCTAACTCATCTCTAGGAATGCACTAATATAGAAACCGAAAATCCTTGTATTATGGCTCTTCTCAGCATGTTCTAAAAAGAATGCTGCTTCGCCGCGCTTCAAACTTGTATTTGATATACTGGAACTTGATATATTAACGTCATCTTAGAACCAGAGATCTAAAATTGTTGTAGCAAAACCACAGAAAATAAAGCTTGGCAACTAATGGATCTGAGGCAGTTGCGACAACGAGAGCAATAATAATGCTATCATGCCAGCCGTTCTTCGCTATTTCCATGTATCAAAATGAGTCATAGAAGTCCAACTGCAAAGCCTACCGCCATAGCCGCCAATATCAAGGCACTAATCTTGGGCAGGTATGGGGTATACTCAATAACCTTATGTTGGATACGTGAGTAAATTTTAACAGCCAGTACAGTTATCCCTATCAGTCCACCTGCTACTGCCGTAGCATATGCAGTCATCAAAAGTAATGGGTTAATGCCTCCCACAGCCAACGTCAATATTACAAATTCTTCCTCATGGGCAAATCCCAATACCAGCGCAAAAGCTGCTATTGCTGCCAGGGTAGGCAATGAGCGTTTTTGATGAAGATGCAAATGTATATGATTTCCCGTGCCACTATGCCAGTGAGGGTGTTCGTGCTCAAGCTGTTCTGTAAAATCATGGTGTAGGTGCCCATGTTGAGTTGCAATCAAATCCTCTGTCTTTTCCTTCCAGAATAAGTAGGCTAATATCCCTAGAGCAGTAGCGACTGCATAATTCAAGTAAGTTTGCGGTATTTGTATAAACATAGTTACAAATATGAAGGTCGCCACTACGACAATAGAAGATAGAAAATGTGCACCTGCAAGTATACTAGAGCTCGTGAGGCTGCTCAGAAGCGGTCTTTTATTTCTGATTGAATAAAGTACTGCTACCGTCCATCCATGCGAAGGATTTATCCCATGTAACAATCCAAAAGTGATTACCCCTAAGAATACTAATGCAGCATCCTGC
>DATAAU010000129.1:0-29156 GCA_036259955.1 Nitrososphaera sp.
GGAAGTATCAGGTGTATATGGCGTTTATGATATAATTGCTAGAATAAGCTCAGATTCTATGGATAAACTAAGAGAAACAATAACTTGGCATGTTAGAAGAATAGACAAGGTTCGTTCTACACTGACCATGATTGTGATTGAGGCGCAAGGAAAATAGGAAAAGAAAAAGAGAACAAAGAAAAATTTAGAAAAAGACGTAAAAGGAACTAAAGTTAACCTCTCAAACTTTTAAAGACCCTTTGATTTTTTTGACAATGTGAATGCTATAGAGGCCATGCGAGCAGAAATAGAATACCAAGTTCAAGATCTATGCGGACTTGATTTATCCTCATCTTCTCCTTCTTCTTCTCCTTCTTCTTCTCCTTCTTCCACCGATAGTGACTGTTGTCTGTTTGTTGGATCAGGTGACTCCTACATTGCTGGACTTGCAGCACAATACTTTTCCGGTAGCCGTGCTATTTGCTGCTATCCTATCGATATAATCAAGAATCCGTCATTGGTAGATAGGCGCAATTTGTTTATCGTTTCTATTTCAGGCAACACCCATGCAAATATTCTTGCAGCCAAAATTGCCAAGAAAAATGGAGCCCGTAAGGTTACTGCACTTACTGCTAGACCTTCAAGCAGGCTGGCCAAATCATGTGATCAGACAATTGAGCTGAGGTATAGAGACACAGGCATCACTACTGCCGGAACTATCAGCTTTACGGCTAGTATGATCAAGTGTATCTCACTTTCTACCAAGCTACATATGCCATCTGATATTAGAAAACTGTACAACCGTGCTGAAAAGCAGGCTGAGCAAGTAATGAGCCAGGTTGATCTTAAAAATAGTAATATTGCTAGTGGCAGTAATAGTAGTAATAGCGGTAGCAGTAGTAGTAGTTATTTTCTACTTGGCGATGGCCAGCTTTATGCGATTGCCAGGTATGCTACACTAAAGTTTAACGAAGTATTTGGTGCAAGAGCCTTGGCCTATCCAGCCGAAGAATTTTGTCATTCTCCCTTATTCAGCATCACAGAGGCAGATCAGGCAATAGTGTTAGGAGATGACAGCGACAACAACAGGAGATTAAGTAAGAGACTGAATGAGGAAGGATTCTCTTCATTTCACATCGAATTCAAAAACGCAGGGATTGAATTGTTGTTGCAGGCGACATTTTTTATCCAATTCTTTGTGCTCAAACTGGCGCAAAAATACAACATGACCACCTGTCATTTTCTAATGAACAGGAAACTGTTGAAAATGAGTTCTGATTTCATTTACCGCTAGGCGAATTTTTTTCGATTGGTAGATCCAGTCTGTTGCCCCACTCACCCCAGGAGCCAAGATACATCCGCACATTTTTGTAACCAAGCATCTTGAGAACGACGAATGTATTCGCGGCACGATATCCACCTTGGCAATACGTTATCACTTCGGCATCCTTTGGAACTTTTTTATACATCTGCTTCAGCTTTTCATGACTCTTGAAAATACCTCTCCTCTGATCTAGGTTGTCATTCCAGTCAATGTTAATTGCAGCAGGAATGTGACCTCCACGTGATGCTCTAACGGTAGAGCCTGAGTACTCGTCCTTTGAGCGAGTATCAATTATGAATGACTTCTTCTTCTTCTTCTTTTTGCTCTTGATAACTACTGAGTTTATGTGAATAAAGTCTGCAAGAACTTTGGGATTTGGCTCTCCTTTGAAATTTGAATGGATAAAGGGGTTCGTTTTAGTCTCTGTCTTGTATCCTTCTACCTTCCATTTATTGAATCCACCATCTAGCATTGCGACTTTCCTATGAGAAAAATACTGTAAAAGCCAGACCCCTCTTGAGGCGGATGTGCCTGAGATATCGTCATAAAAGACGACAAACTTGTCCTTTGAAACTCCGATGTTTGAGAGTAAAAGTCTGCTTTGCCTGTTGAATTGTATAATACCTGACTTTGAGGTATCGATCCAGTGAAATTGCACGAGATCGATGTTGATTGAACCTGGTATGTGGGACTCGGCATAGCTTGGAAAAGGCCTAGCATCTACTATGAGAAGGTTTCTGTCTCCTATCATGGAATGAAGCTGCAAAGTCGATATAAGACAGTTCAATACGCTGCAAGATTTTTTAACAGTTCTATTATATTTATTGTTATATATAAGTCGCGGAGATAATGCATTTGACAAGGAAATTGAAGGATACGGCAGACAATCTTATGCAGGGCGGCAGAAGAAGAAGTGGAGGAGGAGGAGGAGGAGGAAATCGCCTCGAATTCATCCGTGACGCCCACAACGCTCAAAAGGTTAGTAGGACGACCCGCATGGAGGATTACCTTGAGGTCATTTATGAGTTGATAACTCGAAAGGGCTATGCTACTACAGTTGATATCTCTGATTATCTAAATGTCAGCTCACCCAGCGTGACCAAAATGCTTCAAAGGTTGAATGAGAGCGGTCATGTAAACTATGAGAGATATCGTGGTATAAGTCTTACAGAATCTGGCGTGGCTGTTGCAAAGAACATGCATGATAGGCATGGGATTCTTGCAGATTTTCTTAAGATGATCGGTGTGGATGAGGATACCGCTAACCGGGATGCCGAAGGTATAGAGCATCATTTGCACCCTGAGACCCTCAAAAAACTCGAAGAATTCATCCGGCTTGTCAAGGCCCAGGGGATCAAAGGTATCAGCTAATGTCTGCTAATGAACACCTTGATCTCTTCTTGTCCGGCAATTATTGCGTTTAGGATTTTCTTTCCTGATTCACTGCGCTTGTCTATCTTTACTCTGGCCTTCTTGCCCACTTGGCTGCTTATAACGTATTCATCTTCGATATACACGTCGACTGTATGACCGATCACCTTGTCATCAACTAGAATGTTGATGGATGATCCAGTTTCGCTTATATCAAACTCAATCTCTTTGCCTAGAGTCGGAGTCTTGGATTCAACGTCTATTTTTACGCCTAGCATTTCCTCCAACTCTGAAACAGTGGATCCGCCCTTGCCTATTACCCTAGGTGCGGCTTCTTTGCTAACTCTTACCTGCACCTTGTTATCTGAAATAACATTTACTTCAGCACCTGGATCAAACCTGCGCATAACGTCCATTATCTTGGACTGCGCCAGCTTGCGTACACCACTTTCTGTCTGACCGGTTTTGGTTAGCTTCGAAACTGGCACTACGACGTTTTCATCTCCAAACGTGTAGATTTCATATTCTATTGCTCCTGACTCAAAGTCGCGTACTTCAACCAATGGTCTGGCAAGGTCTTCCTCAGTCATACCACTTGGTACCTTGACAGTTAGGGTCAATTCGTAGACCTTCTTTATACTGCCATCACGCACAAAGATTATCGTATCCAAGATATGAGGAACCATACCAAGCTCGACTCGCCCCATGAATCGCTGGATTGCGTCAAGCGGACTGCTTGCATGCACTACACCTACCATACCAACGCCCGCAAGCCTCATGTCTGCAAAAACTTCAAAGTCATGGGCCCTTCTTACTTCATCAAAAATTGTATAGTCAGGCCTTACTAAGAGCAAAATGTCTACCGCCTTTTCAAAGCTGCCTTCGAGGGGACCGTACTGCGTCACTTCATCCGGTACCTGTAGGTCACGTGGTGATTCAAATGTCTTGACTATCTTGCCTGCCTTGGTGTAGAATTGAGCAACACTGCTTGCAAGTGTGCTCTTACCAGAGCCTGGTGGGCCCGCTATTACTATCCCCTCAGCCTTCCCAGAAAGTCGCTCCATCAGTTTGCTGCTTGCATTATAGTCTTCAAGTTCGAGTCGAACGATTGGTCTAACTATTGTTACCTCTAATCCGTCGGAAAATGGTGGCCTTGTTATTGCAATCCTGAAGCTGCCAAACTGAATAACCGTTGCGCCACTCCTGCTTATTTCTACAGAGCCCGTGCCTGTAACCCTACCTGCTTCAGAAACTTCCTTGATTATGTTTAATAATTGATGAGATGTGATCTTTTCCTGACTTATCTTTACAAGCTGAAAGTTACCCGGCTTCCCTCTTTTTGCCATGGGAAATGTTCCTTCCTTTAGGTGTACACTCATTGTAGTGTCGTCGAAGTATTTCTCAAATTCTAGATCCGTCGTCTTGGTTGGTGTCCTTATATGCATTGCCTCGATGCCCTGTGCTTCTGCGACAAGCGCCTGGACATAGTCTGCAGTAATGAGAGTGGCAGATTCGTGCATCGCAACATCTTTAATTATTGCATCTATTCTGCCATGCTTTGCGAGCTTGATATCATCAAGGTCAGGCCGCTGACCCACAAATTGCAGGGTGATGTTTTTTGTATTGCAGAGTTCTCTAATTTTCTTTATCTCTTCAAGCCCCACAAAGCCGTGCTCTTTGTTGGTAGATGCCTGTGACTGGAGCTCATCTAGAACTGCCAGAGGGATAATTATGTCACTATCATGCTCAAAATTACCTCCTTCAAGCATCTTTGTTATCTCGCCGTCAATAATGATACTGGTGTCAAGGACGAATTTCTTATTTTTCAAACGGCTTACCTCTATTCTGCCAATTTATAAAGCATTTTTCATAAAAATCACTATAGAACAATAACAATTTATGGTACATGTGTCATTCAATGCTATATAAATGAAGAAAGTAGAAGCCATGATTAGGCCTGAAAGAATGCCTATCGTGAAAGAAAAGTTAAGACAGATGAAGATTGGTGGCATGACAATTTCTACAGTATCAGGATGGAGCAAGGAGCGTGAACTTCACTTACAATGGAGAGGTCAGCCTGTCGCATACGATTTACTGCCTAAAGCAAAGTTTGAGATAGTGCTTCCAGATGAACAGGTAGACAGGGTGGTACAGGCACTAATTGAGTCTGCAAGAACAGGCGAGCATGGAGACGGTGTCATATTTGTCTCAGCAATAGAACAAGCCTTCAATATCGCTACACTGGATAAGAACGAAAAAGTAGTCATCTGAAAATATGTGCAAGGGACTGTCCCTTCTTGCACTGGCGGTAGTGTTGTTTTTTGTTCTTTCTATTGATTTTACTTTTTCTACAGCAGTTGCTGCAAACTATTATTCTGAGCAGACTGATTTTACAGAAACCTCTGTTCCTATGACAAGGTACACTTGGGATAAAGA
Organism: Nitrososphaera sp.; assembly: GCA_036259955.1. Taxonomy (GTDB): domain Archaea; phylum Thermoproteota; class Nitrososphaeria; order Nitrososphaerales; family Nitrososphaeraceae; genus Nitrososphaera. The sequence continues at coordinate 5,111 of DATAAU010000129.1, forward strand.
TAACATAGAGAGTTGCATACACATGGAAGAAGGTATTGAAAATGCGTACTATGTTTGGACAAAGCTGTCAGTGCAAAACTGGCGACATGCGTTGCAGGAATATACTGGCAACCACCTAGAATGGAATATTACTGCAAAGTTTGTCAAATCTGAGGCAGAGCTCGAATCATGTGATGTCAAAGTGTACATTTATGACAATTACCGCGATTTTCCAGATTATCCTTCTCAGACAGGTGCCTATACATCTGTGGCACTCAGAGATGGTTTGGGGAAGAACGATAACCTTGATGTGCGAATCTACCTTTCGCCAGTTGTATTACATGGTGACGGCCAAACCGAAATAAACCTTCCACCGTATGCCTTTAGGAACTCAGCCGTTCACGAAATAGGTCACGTGCTTGGTCTGGGTCATATGCAATCACAAAAGGGATATTTGATGTCGCCTCAGTTTGATTTTTGGCAATCGAGTGAACAACTGCCTATAACCACACTAGAGCTTGATGCCCTAGTCAGAGTATATGGACTAGACGGCTTTGACTGAAATGCTGTACAACATATATCTCTCTCTGTCTCTCTCGATAATGGAGCAAGCAGATGATATAAGCAGGTTCTATGGGCTAAATAATGGTCGTCCACTCTGTCTGACTTGAAGTTGAATCACGCATATGAAGATCTTGAGCTTCGATCCTGCAGACTGAAACTTCATTTTCATAGCACTTATTGTATATGCTATATACGCTTCCACGTCTACGGGAACCTATCCCTACAGATATATTCAGTAGTTCTATGGTGACCCTGGTATATGTGGTGGAATCGTATCATGTAATTGATAATGGAGAGAGATATCTGGTTGTTGATGAGTATGATTAGCGGTCATTTTGCATTCGATAAGCCGCACAATCTCTATATAGGAACAGCAATACAAAACCCAGATAGGATGAATCTTGAATGCTATCTACATGCCGGCAAGATAGCAGCGGAGGTGAGGGAGACTGCACGAAAAAAATACCACGTAGGATTGACACTTTTGGAAATCTGCGAATCAGTTGAGGCCCAGATTCGCAGCCTAAATGCCGAGCCGGCATTCCCAGTTAACACAAGCCTCAATGAGATAGCTGCACACTATACCGCAGAACCAAACGATGCAACCTTAGTAAAGGAAGGCGATGTGCTCAAGATAGACATTGGTGTCCACATCGACGGCTATATTGCAGACACAGCTGTCACAGTCTGCTACGACCCACAATATGAAGCACTAGTCAGTACAGCTGAAATGGCACTTGGCGAGGCTGTAAGAATGGCAAGAGCTAACACAAAAGCAAGTGACATAGGTCGAGTCATAGAAACTACGATAACGAAATTTGGATTTAAACCAATACAGAATCTCAGCGGCCACTCACTGCAGCAATATACTATTCATGCCGGTAAATCTATACCCAACATTTGGACGAGAGGATCTTCGTTATCTCTTCTGGAAAATGAAGCATATGCAATTGAGCCATTTATCACTACAAAAGATGGTCAAGGTATTGTGTATGAAGGCAAGACAAAGAACATCTTTGGTATAACCTCCCGCAAGCCCGTAAAGAACAAAGAAGCAGACGATCTCTTGGATCTCATTTGGAGTCGCTACAGAACACTCCCATTTGCTCTGCGATGGCTTACCGACAAGTATGAAGAAAAGGATCTACGACGACTAGCAGATTTGCTAATCCGGAAAAAGAATGTGCATGCCTACCCTATACTTGTTGAAGGACATAGCAAAATAGTGGTTCAAGCAGAGCATACTTTAATTCCTACAGAATCAAGTGCAAATATTATTACGGTTTAACCCTTATCTTCTTCTGGATATTCGCCATAGATTGCACTTACCATCGTATTAGAAGACGTACACTTCTTACATTGCAAGCCTGCCCCATAGACATAATCTTCTTCCTCATGACGACGCTTGGTTATTTCGCTGCACGACAGACAGGTATCTTCCGAGTATATTTCTGGAGTAATTTCTTTCTTTTTGCCAAACAGCATTACTATTATTGACCGACTCCTATTGTGTTTCCAACGCCTATCACCATGACTGATTGGCCTTCCGAGGTCCTGTCCTCAATAACTGAATAAACAGTGTTTGTTACCTTTTCAAATGCATCTGCTATTTCTTTGCGCATGATTGTGATTGCATCCTGCACAGACTGCTTGACTATGACTGCATATATGGGGATGTTAAATCGAGCTGCCACTTCTTCTACTTGATATTTTTCTATACCTATGCCACCAATAGCTGCTCCAATCCCCTCCGCCACATCGCCAGTCTTTTCGCCTTCAAGCTTGAGCGCCGCATCTATCATAATAACTGTATCTATCTTGATCCCCATGTCGCCGACAAGGCGGGTCATGGCTTCTCCTGGCCTTCCGACGGTTCCCGTAGGTCCTTCAGCTTTAAGAAGGTATATCTTTCTACCCTTGTACTCATCTTCGCTGTATACTGTTTCCCTTGCTGCAAGCTTCTTTTCCTTTCCCAACATCATTTTGCCCACAACCATAGGACCTATGCTATCGCCTATTGGCTGACCGCGCTTGAATGCACTTATGGCCTTCTGCAGCGCTTCGGCTTCTTCGAGCAGGAGGGGCATGACCATTTGAAGCTGGACAAGGATAAACATACTGGTAGTGCGCTTGCCCATTAAGTAATAGTGCCTTACCACCTTGTAAATTAAGTTCAGAGCAGTCGCAGCCTCCAGAATGTTTTCTATCTTTGAAATTTCTTTATCTCCTGCACCTATGCATAGTTTCTTGATCTCTGCGCGAACTCTATCGTCTCGAGTTCGCATGATATGATCTAGTTTGTGCACAAGCCCATTTGGATCAAGATCGACAGGAAGAATTGTAAAATATTCTAAGAATCTGTCGACTCCAACTGCCGGATCCCTTGAAGAGGATGATATCTTTATTGCATTCTTGACGTAGTCGATAGCTTCCTTTCTTGCATTTTCCCTCATAGTCTTTAATTTAGCAAGCGATTTTGATATTTCTCCCATAATTACACGAGATTGAAGCTTTTGGGCATACATCATGAAAAAGGGGATTATGGCAAGAGAAATAATGGAAACCCACATCCATGGACTGTTAGGATTTAATCCTTCTCCTCCAAGCAAACTGTTAAGTTGGGATAAAGCTGAAGAGAAGTCTAGCATTTGATTGACTTTTCCAAATCAAAAAAGCGTACAAGCTCAATTAAAGGTTACGTTATAGCGATGATTCAATAATGTGACTCTAAAATATGATCCTTGAGAAAAAGAATGCATAAGCAAGCACACAGAGGATCGTGTTATACAGAAGCGACAATAAAGATTGAAAGATAGTACAGGAGAGACTCATTGATATCTTTCTCTCTAATCCTTTTAGCCTATTAGACAGAAACCATGATGTGGATAATCTATCTCCTCAAGAAGAAAATTTTCCTAAGCTTATTGATCCCAGCGCCAGCTTTGGTGCATTTATCGGCAAGTTAGGTGATGTTTTGATAAAGGCGGTTGATAAACCTCTAGGTCAAGCAGTAAATTGGGGGAGGCTGTATTCGTTATGGCCAGTTCATCTCGAGACGGGTTGCTGTAGCGTTGAGCTTGGTGCTGCATCGAGTCCTCGTTATGACTTGGAACGCTTCGGCGTTCTTGAAGCTTTTGGCTCTCTCAGGCAATGTGACTTGATAATAGTTCTTGGGACAGTTAACCGAAAAATGGCACCTCGCCTAAGGGTTGTATATGACCAAATGCCTGAACCAAAATATGTAGTAGCTATGGGAGCTTGCGCTATCACAGGAGGGTTGTACTTTGATTCATACAATGTTCTGCCGGGAGTAGATAATATACTACCAGCTGATGTCTATGTTCCTGGTTGCCCTCCTCGCCCTGAAACGTTAATCCAGGCGATAATGCTCTTGCAAGAGAAGATAAAGAGAAGCACCCTGAAGAAGGTATAAAACCACTTTATCGAGTATATCGCTTTACCATTCCCCATATTTAATCCAAGTTTCAACCTTTCAGGTTCTAAATATTGTTCTCATTGATTAGAATAATTTCATTACTAATAATGATTAAGGCGTCTTTATCATAATTTTAATGTGCACTTTATTGCAATCTTTTCTTCCACTTGTTATTGTTGTTGCTGCTGTTCTGCTGAATTTTCAGTCTCTCTAAGATTCTTGGTAAATGTCTAAAATTTTTAAGCCATGAAGCTTGGCTCTTATTCTTATGAAATTTGTTTGAATATATATACTCAAAGCGACTACTGTTAGGATTATTTGGTCGCCTATTCTTTTTTCGGTCTTGTAGACAAAATTATTCAGTTCCCAACGTGGCACGTGCACTGGCACTTTACCCTTTCCACGTCAAACGAGCAATCGTGATCGGGTCCGCATACGTTGCCTACCGGCCAATCGCCAGGGCAGTCGCCATGGCGATTACGCTTACAAAAGAATGTCAGCATGCTACTAGAATGGGTTTGTAGACGATTTAATATTTTATGTCATAGTTGAATGTTGAATAGCTGCGGTGCGTAGATTGAGCCCTCACGCACTCGCTTGACTCTTGCAACTGACAAATAATGGGGCCAGACTGTCACCATTACAGAGCCTTCGGGGACACCTTCGGGAACCTCAATAACTTCAATATCATTCTCATTCACGCCATATTCACTCAATCTCTCTTTTGTAAGCTGAATGTGTCCAGCTGGCATACCACTACTATAGACGTAGACCTTGCCACTATACTCAATTCTATCTGCCATCTTCAGGGGCAGGTTACTATTGTCTATCAAAAAAACATATCTCAGTCAGAGGTTGCATCACCAAATATCAACTTCATTTCATCAAATGTGAGTTTTTTGCCTGCGGTCATCTTTTGAAGTGCCACTTCCTTCAATGCGTTACGGCGCTCTTGGTAATCCTTGTCACGCTTTACTCGCTCTTGCATTGCTTCCTGCCGTGCTGCTCGCCTCTCACCTGTCTCCTTCTGCCTCTTATGACGATATTCTGCGGCCTGCATCCGCGACTTTTTGAAAGCAATAGCGTTCAGTTGAGTCTCAATCATTTCAAGCTTGGCTGCCGCCTCTCTCACTGTGTGGATTACTTGCCTACGCTCCTCATAAAGGCCTTCTCTCATGTTTATGAGGTTGTCTAGACTCTCTTTTAGCTTCCCGATTTTGGTGCCATAATCCTCTTTTAACTTAAAAATCCTTCTGACTTGATCTCTTAGCTGGTCATACCGTGCCGAAATGGTGCGATATTGATCCTCTTTCTTATGAATTACCTTCAGGGTGTGCAACTTGGTTGCAATTTCCTTGGACCGTGCGACAAGTTTGCGCTCTTCTTCCTTGGAAAGTTTCTTAGTCTGGATGTCTCTCTCTATCTGCTCAAGTGCTTTCTGAAGGTTGTGCATATCGCTCCTCTCTTTTCTTAGCTTGGCTGCTACAGGGCCAACTTTGTCATCTAGAGTCTTCATCTGGTTCTTAGCCTGCATGAGATTCTCTCTTAGCTGAACAAATTTTGGATATTCTATGTCTTTTTCCTCGTTGACCTGCTTTAACTTAGCTCTAAGATCATCCAACTGAGTCCTCTCTTCGTCTATCTGCTTCTTGATACTGTCAAGCTTTGTGTTTATCTCTTCTATTCTCTTATCCCCTGTCTTTTGCTCTTCTTGAACAACCTTCTTAAATTCTAATAAAGTCCTACGGTTAGGGTCTAACTCGTCGTCGCCAGAATTACTATTTGTTGCTGTTGCTGTCAATACAGCACTGCCAGCAGTGTCAGTGTCTCGTACCACGTCGCTTACGAAGTGTTATAACATCAAAAATATATTTTTTGTCATTCTAGGCACCCAGTAAACGTAGTTAATATTCATTTTATTAGTGCCTGTTTTGTACAAGTAGAGATTGTCCTACATCTTTATAAGAGTAGAATACATAGTGTACGCTAGCGATGGATGATTTCGAAAAGAATTTTCCAGGCTTTGACTGGAAAAATACTCCTGCCTATAAGCATCCAGGTGGAAAGGACTGTCCGTGCCCCAAGCATGAATACATTAGAGAACAGATTAATGTAGCCAAGACTATGAGCGAACATAACAAAGAAACGTCACCTGAGTTTCGACAAAAGGCCCAGGTAACGCTAAAGTTTTGCCCTGACCATTATGAGGTTTATTTTAAAGAAGTGATACCATCTATGCCTTTCAAGTACCGCCTCATGACAAGAATTGCGGTCAAACTGGGGGCAATATCGATACAAAAGCTTACATACATGCAGTCTGACCAGTGCTTTTACTGCAAGTTTGGCTCAGGCGGCTTTGACAAAAAAGCAGAGCTTCCACCAATCTAGAGACTGACCAATCTCCTGGAGTCTAGCAGCATGTTCCTGAGAGTTGTCTTGCTGCTTGATGAAAAGCCTGCTGATAAAAGATTGCGAATAACTATTGAACGATACGGGAACTTGCTGCCTGACTCAGACATGTAACCATCATGAAATGACTTTGCAATTTCTCCGTAGCTGTCCAAGTCCATCACACTTGCAAGAAATGACCCTATGTCCATGCTTTTTGAGTACTGCGAACTAGTTTTTTTCATAAAACTCAGATCCGTTCTCATGACAGATTCTTTCCTTACAAGGTAGTTTTGTGCCTTGTTGTCTACGAAGGTATAGCCTGCTTGATGAGCTTTTCCCGTGATGGACCCTGCCTTGTACGCAAGCATTATATCTCCACCAGAAGCAAGTGCCTTGTAGACGTCTCCGCCTTCAATATATTCCTCTATTAGGTATGTATCGGATATTGAAAGTAATACTGGCGTGGGTATTCCGATTTTTTTTAGCTTCTTTCTCATCTCATAACCTTCATTTTTAATTACTTCACTAAACGCAACCGGAGCAGATGGATATAAAAGCAACATCGAAATAAGCGAATAAGCATAGAGTATGAGAAATTCGTGAAATTGTTTTGTGGGCTTGTTTCTTTTCACCATCACCTTCTGACCATTTATCTCTTCAAGTGATACCTGCCGCTGCCAATTTATGAAATACAAACAAGGTTTTATCGGTTCAAGGCATTGATTTACTTTTCAATACATAAAAGTGGGTGAGATTGTAATAGCACTCATAATGCTAGTTCATGAGGGTCATGCTCATGCGATGCGATTCTTTACTTCTGCCAACGCTGGTAGCTATGACCTAATCTTGCGACTGGCGACATTCGGACGGGATAATGCTTGGAAATACAAGATAATAAAAAAACTCTCCTCTCATAGCCAGATTCTAGAGCTTGCATGCGGAACTGGCGTTCTATCATCCATGCTATTAGAGAAAGGCAAAAGTGTCACAGGGATAGACCTCACCTTTGAATACCTTCTCTCGATGAAGCATAAACTGAATGCACCCATAGTGCAGGGAACAGCCGAAGCCTTGCCCTACCTCGATGAATCCTTTGACTCCGTGGTGTCCTCTTATCTTGCTAAATACGTTAACATCCAAAAGGTAGTCGACGAATGCTGGAGGGTACTTAGACCCGGTGGTATTGTAATATTTCATGATTTTACTTATCCTAGAGGAGTTATACGCAGCCTTTGGAATATGCATTTTGGATTGCTCAGACTAGCAGGAAGATTCATTGGGTCCTGGAAGGTTGTTTTTGAGGATCTGGATGATGTCATAAAAGACTCCGATTGGGTTAATCAGACAATAATTTCGCTTAGGGACAGAAAGTTTCAGAATGTAGATTGCAGGTATTATACGGGCGGAACTTCTGCTATGATCTCTGCTGAAAAGCCATGAGTTCAGAAAATAAAACGCGGATCAATGAATGGTTCGTCCCTAAGTTTGGTCCAATGAGGTTTCGTGTCTTTGTTGGCTTGCTATTTCTGCCCTATACTGGAATGTGTGTTTCATTTGCGATTATAGGCTCGATGCTTGCCAGCGAGGTAGCATGGGATAGACTTGGCGCGATTGCATTGATTTACACACTAGCACTTGGAATTTCGGCTCACATAGCTGATAGCCTCGGGTCAAAAAAAAATAAACCCTGGGGTAGTTACTTTAGTAAAACTCAATTGTTAATCATCATGGGAGCGTCACTTACTGGTGCTTATGCAATAGGGATTTATTATATTGCTTTTTTTGTCCCACTTCTAGCAATCATTGCAGTGCTTGAAGGGTTCTTTTTATTTACATACAACTATGAAACGTGGGGTGGTATATTCCATAACGACTTTTGGTTTGCAGTGTCATGGGGCTCCTTGCCATTATTGGCAGGATATATTATACAGACAAATTCTATCAGCATCCTCGCGTTGGCAGTAGCAGGGTTGACGGGGCTCACCAGCTACGCCGAGATCAGGATGTCTAGGCCCTATAAGCGCCTGAAACAGAGAAACAGTAATGACGCTCTAACCAGCAGACTTGAGATTGGCCTTAAGATCCTTAGTGTTGGCACAATACTGTTTGCCCTAACTATACTTGCGTTTAGGATAATCTTTTCATAAGACTTACTCCATAGCAATCTTTATTGTGGCAGGTGCAATTCCGAAGAATGGCGACTTTGGAAGCTTTGTGCTGCAGAATATTTCTGAACTTGAACGTAGATTTGGAATCAAGCTTGGGCTAGCACAAAAAACTCTCCTGGTGGATAACTGCACTACAGAGCAAGTCCTAAGTGTACTGACAGGCTCTACGGTAAGGGTCAAGGTAGTAGAGCAAATAGAAAATGAAACGACAATTTCTAGAGAATCTGTTATACTAGATGGTGCAGACCGACCGCTAATAAGAGCGCATAGTAAGATTTTCGTCTGCAACCTACCCCGAAATATAGTACATCAGATAAGACAGAAAAAATTAGGTATTGGAAAGATAATTGCAGATTCGCAACTTGAAACATTCAGGAAAATACTTGAGATCGGTTATGATCCCACGAAAACATCTGTTTTCAGAAGATATCAGATCATTTACCAAAAGAATGTTGCTTTCGAGATCTTCGAAGAGTTAGCAGGGATATAGAGAGTAGAAGCGTAGAATTTAGGTACAGTTGAAAACCCTGAGGTAATCTTCCTCTCCTTGACACTGAGTGTAGTGTCGAAGTATCTTATCATATGGCAGTTATTGCGAGTAAACTATTACCTATTATTTGCTATTTCGATACTTGGTTTATATCCTTGCAATGGATACCGTACATCATAGTAATACGGCAATATGAAAACAGGAGAAGGCACGCTCAATAGTTCTTCGAAACGAGGAAGGTACCTTTACGCTGATTACAGTCCATTCGAGCAGAACATAGATTTCCTATCTCAACTTAAGGACTTCTCTGGTCTTTCCGATATGATTTTTCAGGCACATAATGACTTTGAACAGCTCAGATCTGTTCTTGCCAACGCAGAGTCATTGGAATCTGAAGTACTATCAAAGATAGATCAATTAATCAACACCCTGGGAGATACCTTTAGCAATTTTGGTAGCCAGCATAATGAGCCTCTAAGAGAACGATATTCAATCCCAACTGAAGCTGATCCATTCGTAATAGCAAGTAGTACTCTACGAAGTAACATAATCCATTCTAGAGAAGTATTCCTCAAACAATCCGATAGTTACAGAAGATACATTTATTCAAGAATTGAGGGATCATTGAGTAGTGCATTAGAACCTTTGAATGAGTTGATCTCAAAAAGCTATGAAAAATTACCCTACACGATGACGTCCAGTCTTCAAAAAGGATTGAAGATATCTATTGATGATACTTTTGGGGATAGTAAACACTACAATATTGTACTGATAAACACATTGCCTCCAAACAGTTCTAGTTTACCTGAGGACACTCAATCCCTCTCCTATTCCCTATCTGTAAGGAGCACAGAAATTGAATTTTGGAACCAACGAAGAAAGGTATCCGATTTTGGTTTGAAGGATATAATGATACCTGTGGGTTTAAAGACTCCGATCACAAAGAAGCTAAAAAAATCCCTTGATTTCTTGCCTGGACTTGACAGGGAGATAAAGAATCACAGAGCGCCAAAGTTTGTAAATGTTGAGGATTATTATCTTTACTCCGCCAACACTGATGGTAAAGAAAATCTTTTGGTAGTGCTTGTACATAACCCTTCCAAACCAGATGATAATTTGATACAGATTAAATATAGAATATCCGAACTAAATCATGATCATAATACTGCTATCACAAACGTAGACAGTACTTCTGTGAAGCCTAAAAAACATTATTTAGAGTATAATAAACTGCCAAGGATAGATTTTGCTTCAAGTGAGCAAGGAAAAATACAAGACGTATTGGGAATCAAAGATATAGCTGAAGCTACTGATATTGCCCAGATACTGCTTCTTGGCAGGGCTATTCTAGATAAGATTGAGATGATCCTATATTATGAACCATCACAATTATCACTCTACAGCAGGATATCTTCAATCAGAGTTGACGATAAAGATGCTGTAGTTGTAGACCCAAGTAAAAGTTCTATAAGCTTAGGTAATAGCAACATTGTAGCTTATGATCCCGACTTAGTGACTATTTTCTTAGAAGTCCTTGCCAAGTACTATTCATATATTATAAGAAAATTAAAGGAGAAAAGTCCTATGAAAGATGAATTAATACTCCGATTCGAAAACGTAGATGGTTCAAGAGAAGAACACTCACTTGCGATCGAAGAACTAAACTTTCTTTTGAAAAAAACTGAAGGTGGGAAAAAAGTAGCACAAGCCTTAGAAATATACAACGGCGGTGCTAACAATGAGAGTGATAGTAGTAGTATTAGCAGCGGCGCCCATAGTGATAATATCATCACTAATAGTAGCGATAACACGACAACTCCTTCCTAATCTAATGTTCTTTGTTCGCTTGTTGCATCTTATTAAACAAAAATCTTTCCTGTGGTTATTCGGTTATTGTAATTATCTCAAGGCCATTCTGCAAGCTAATATTTTATAATTTGTCGTTCCATATATCCTGTGTCAACAGAACCTGAGAGTTTCAAGTCAACTCAGAATATTCCACAAGAAGCAACACAACAAAAAAAGCTGCCAAAGATTGCTGCACGGTATATGGAGGTAGAGCAGTTCAAAGACTCAGATCATCACAAAGGGTACTTCTGCTACAATTGTGCGTATTTTGTTAAGCCGCATCATTGTGCTATTGTAACTGATGAAGGTATGGATACAATGGGATACTCTTCTGGAGTTATAGCTCCCCATGGATTATGCTCGTTATGGATGCCAAATCAAAGAGAGATACACGGTGACTCTTCCCATAGAGGCTCTGGTACAGAAGTGTCTCTAAAAAATATGGCTGAGGAATCAACTCCTGGTGTCTCTGCTAGCTTTTCATGCGAAATATGTAAGGAGTCATTCCAATCTAGAGGAGAACTAAGACAGCATACAATAGACAAACATAGCAAAACAACATAAATGCAAAGTGACATATCTGAAAATACCCTGCGCTTTTATTTTTTTAAAACAAACATTATTGATGTCATTAAATGTTTCCGTTTGATGACGATATAGGAGGTTATCTTGATTAATTTTTTCTCTTAAGAGTCACGATTGGCTATGGTCCTGTTTTGAGAATATGATCTCTCATCAAAAGGCTTACTGAAATATGCAAATTGTTCGTCATTTTCTTGCTCTGAAAAGTACAAAATAGCAAACAATATGTGATAAATATGTAAATGATGTAGAAGTTAGTTGTTAACAATTCAAAGAACTAGTACAAGATTCTTGAAAGGCACTTCAATTTGCTATTATAATAAAAAGAATAGAGTTGTTTAAATTTATAAATCTTATACATCCAATACAAAGAAGCAACATTATGATGATTATTCGTAAGCGATATTTTATCACCATAACAGTAGCAGTTCTCTTTTTCTCTATGGCCGGCATATCTTATCAACAACTACCCTTCCTCGAGAACGAGGAGGGATTACGATGTATCTACTACGAGGCAGCAGAAAAAACCATTACTATCGACTGCGACCATGCCTCTTTTGGAGATCTTATTAGCACGATATACGATCGATCATTACTTGAAAAACTTGAAGAAGATGGCGAGTATCTTCTAAAAGCTAACTTAAGAATAGCTGATGGTGCAAGTTTTGGTATGACTTCAAGTGACGGTGTTCGATACTTGAAGATTGCTGATGCAAACGGAATAATAGTTCATGGCAAAATACTGATAGACGGTGTAAAAATAACGTCTTGGAATACTAGTTCTAATGATGTCATTCAACAAGACGGCAGCGGCTCTATTAACCGAGGATACATTCAATTTGTTGCAGGCGAAGGCTCTAGAATAATAGATTCAGAATTTGCATATCTAGGATATAATGAACGCGGAAGAAGAGGGTTTGATCTTTTTGGAGATGGTACTTCCCGTTTTGGATATGGGCCCACTCACGATATGGAGATAAGAGGTAGTGAATTTCATCATATGTGGAGAGCATTTTACTCTACAGGCGCATACAACATCACAATTGATGGAAATGAGTATCATCATAACTTAAACTACGCTGTAGATCCCCATAGTAAAAGTCGCGATTTGAATATTACGAATAATTGGGTTCATCACAACCCAATAGGCATAATCTGTTCAGTTAACTGTACCAATATCCTCATTGAGGGAAATAGAGTAGAAGACAACATAAGAGCCGGCATATTCTTCTCAAGAAATATGACTCATTCCATTGCAAAAGATAACCAAGTTAAGAATGCAACTAGCGGGATAATAATATCAGAATCACCAAATAACCAAGTTTATAACAATACAATTGAAGCAGCAACTTCTGAAGGGATACTCTTGTTTAATCCCTCAGAACCAGATGATGGCTTGACAGTGAATAATTTGGTCTATGATAATACTATATCAAACTCTCCTACAGGGATTAATGCAACAAGAAGTTATGACAATATTTTAGAGAATAACATATTTTCTAATATGGCATCTAGCGAATATCTGCTGACCCGAAATTCAGGTATGATAATAGTCGACCGGGATTTTGATAATGCTTTGATAGCAGAAGGCGGATCCGCAACGGACAATCTTGTAGAAATTGTATCTTCTGGAACAATAGAAGTAACAGAGAGGAACGATCAAGGCATTGCTGAAAGAAACCTCTACAATACAGACAATGAGCCGTATAGAAAGAGATTGAGTAACGGCGATAATATTATAGTCAACTCATAAGACAAGCATGTTCTTACGGTCTTCTCATTACCCCTCCCCCTCTCTGTATAGTGCTCGCCACTTTTTATCTGCTATCGCTGCGAACTCAGCAGACTATCTAATTTGGCTCCCTGTCGAAATCTGTGCGAAAGAGTTGCTGTTCGAGGCCACAATGGTAGCCTTTATGATAAGGGTATGAAGTATTGTCCAAAATGCGCGATTTTCTTCCGTTCTGATGAGAAAAATCACTGTTTTTGCTGTGGTAAGAAGTTGCGAGTTAGAACCCGTAACAGTCGTACAAGGAATCGAAATAGATGTTCAAAGTGTAATAGAAAGCTAGTAAGTATTGGTTGGAGTAATAATGAAGACTCTTCCTTGATATGCTTGATTTGCGCAGCAGCCTAGAAATTAATTAACTGCAAGGTCCTTTTTGGTAGACTATATTATTGATCAGTTGATAGTCAACCTACTACTACTTGTAGTAGTAAACTCGAAGTATCTTCCTTAATGTTTTACTGCGCTATCCAAAAGCAATATTTTGTTAAGCTATTGTTTCTAGCCACAGTGTAATGACTTAAAAGTTATGATGGTGTAATTATGCTATTCGCCTAATTTCTTCTATTGAGGCATAACTGTGTGTCAACATAACTTACTTCTTGCTTCTGATTACCTATTGTATACAATATTGTCATAGTCGATATCTATTGCCCAGAACAGTTAGCTCTTAGTTACCGTCCATCATCTTCTCCTGATTCTTCTTTACTCTTGTGTCGCTTAATCCGCATTCTGCACACTTGTACAATAGCGAGTTGCCAATATCTTTCTCAATGAGCATGTCCCCGCCACAACAGGCACATTTCATGACTAGCATATATCAAAGGCGAAAGGTTATTTGTTGCTTTGGTAGTCTCGACCTTTAGCGCATATCTTGTCATCCTCTATCACTCTTTTCCCACTGATACTCTATGCCTGCATTTTCCATAAAGGGGTTTGTAACATGCCTTTTCGGGCCGAATTGTAGTGACGCTGTTATTATGCGGGTCAATTTATAGAAATTCTATTAAGCAGCATGCAAGTATCGGCATCATAACATTAGAACATATGTCTTATAATACACCTGAGGCAGTATCTAGTTATTCTAGATAACATTATTTTAAATGAAGAATAGGAAATAACTCTGCTCAAGTGCAATAATGCATAAGTATCACATTCTTTTGTCTTCTAAAGAAGACTGTGTTAGTGGTCACAGATTATGTGGGTCTTCTGGGGAGAAGGGGAGAAGCAGCCCGCTACTAGCTGCTAACACAGTCTCCTTCAACTCATTCACTCTATATTACGAGAATTACATGTATAAAAACGACTATAAACAGCAAGACAGTTTTTAAAATAAACTATGTGGAGATTGAGTAATAGCTATACCGTTAATTTGGAATCTTTAGACGAAATTGAAGAAATATGGGAATAAACTATGTTGAATTAATGAATAACTAAATCATCAACTACCAATGGAGACTGGAATTAACACCTCCTGGTAAGGTTCAAAGAAAGATTGTGTAAAATATCACTTGCAGCATTGAGATACAATAAATATATCTTCATGTTTAGAATCAAAAGATAATCGAAATCACTTATTCTGTTGTTTTTCACTGCTCAGCTCAGTGCTTTATATAGCGATTGGTCTCAATTTGTATCTGCTTCTATCATGTATATCACTCTGAAGCGATATTCTGTTTCGCTGACGTTGTTGTTTGTTGTTATTATTTCTTGTACAGTTATTACATATGGGCATGGGCTTGGAACTGACACGTCTCCTTCTATTGCCATTTCCGATAAGCAGGTTTCGGTAGAAGCATCGTTATATCCCACATTTCTCGACCAGGTCCCCACCAGTAAGCCAACCTTTATAGTACGAGCCCTAGAGGGCGATCCATCTCGTAACACCACTCTTCAGAATGTTGACTTTAGAATAGTTGTTGAGTTGAATGACGAAATTCTCCTTGATCAACGATTCAGATCATCTGATGGGATTGTCAATGCAAATCTGATCCCTGAGCAAGATATACAAGGCTGGGAAGTCAATGGCCAAGCTGACCCAAGCACACCGGTAGAAGTTAGCCAAGGCACTCCAGTTGAACTGCGAAGCAGAATACTTACAGCAGGCGGCCTGTATCATATTGTAGCGATTATTGAGAATAGCAGCCCTGGCCTTACGATGCAGGCGGATCAACAATTTGATCTGTATGTAAGCATCGGAAGCTCGTATATATTTAACGTACAAACCGCACAGAGTGAAGAACAAATGGTAGTCAAATCATATTATGACGAAATTGGCAACTTCAGCTATTCTAACAAGACGATTAAGTTTGAAACCCCCTTTACGTGGGATCGCGCTTATGTAGATCAAGTGCCTGTGCTCCACATGGAAGTTCAGTTTCCCAAGACAATTGAAGAGTTGCAGACCAACAGCTACAGTGGAACATTAAATGGCGAAGAGCTTGAAGCGCAAGCGGTAGTCATTGATGATTATACCTCTGAGCAAAACCGAATCGTACATTTCGTAATTAATAACCCTATGCTGAGCCGTATATCTGAGCGAATAAATGACAACAATGTAGCTGTGTTTACACTTGCACCAGTCGACAGACCTAAATTCCCCCTTGATATATTATCGCTGCCAGGAGAAAGTTTCCTCTTTCAGCTATCCTGGGGTCCCGATATAATTGAAACTGGTGTTCCAATAACTTTTGTCATGAACATTCAAGATCCGGCCACAGGCGACCTCCTCAGAGGATCATCTTTTGATTTTGTGTTGTTACAGGATGGCAATGAGATTCATAATAACCACATGTCCTCAGACTTCGGTACTTATTCTTACGATTATACATTCTCAAATGCAGGAAGGGTGACACTAGCAGCGAATAACATCAACGGTCAAGGTGAAAGCGCAAAGATCGACCTCGTAGTGCAACAGGGAAGCAGCAGCAACCCTAACCCCCAGCCGCAACCATCTCAATCCCAATGCCTTATTGCAACGGCTACATTTGGCTCTGAACTGGCACCTCAAGTGCAGTATTTGCGCCACTTCCGTGACAGCTATATCCTTTCAACAGCATCTGGCGCCGCTTTCATGAAGGTGTTCGACTCTGTCTATTATTCATTCAGCCCCCAAGTTGCAGAATATGAAAGGGGGCAGCCCTGGATGCAATCAACCGTCAAGTTGGCATTGTATCCGCTATTTGGAATATTGATCGGAGCAGAGTATATTCATTCAGTAGTAGGAGGTGGCGAGATTGGAGCAATAATGGCTGGAATAGTATCAAGCGTGCTTATAGGCGTTATTTATCTTGCCCCTCTAGGATATCTGGCAAGTAGATTCAACCTTAGGAATATCAATAGACTGTTGGCAATTTTTGTCTGTGTAGCCACGGCGATTCTGTCAATTACTGTAGTAGCACTGGACGTATTGCTGCCATTAAGCACTGTCATGTTTGTATTGGTCATAACTGCGGCTTCAGCAATAACAGCAGCGAGGGCAATCAAATACTTAGTGCATAGGTGGTAAATAGACCGCGCCTGCAGACGTAAAGCTTCATGTAAATAGTTTTTAATACCTGACCTAAATGAGAAGATTTGAATATTCTTTGAAAAAGACGAGGGTGGAATTGCTTCCACTGGTGCTCAAACGTATGTAGTATCCTTGATGTATTGATCTGTTATGCGCGTTGATACTGGCACTACTGCATCATGCCAGTCATACCGGTCATGTTCATCATATCTGTCATGTTTCCATGTATATCTTCATCATCATCTGTCCCATAATTTCCGGCGAGGCCACTAATCTGTAAATTGGTGTATTACCAAAGTGATTTTCAAGTGCAGCTGGATCGGGCGTTATTGCTATCGTTTTATCTTGTGCTATCTCTATTGTTGTTTGCACACCCTGAACTGGACCTTCACGCATAGTGATGGTGGCTGTGCCTGTTATTGTAGTCGAGTCGGTGTCCCCATTAGAGGTCGGGTCTCCAACTTGTGTGAACTTGGATATCTCTGATCTTGCATAGCCAAACCATTGAGCATCACCATATGGAGTATTGCTTGGAGCGTGTTATGTTGTCGATACTACCAATCGCGTCAGACGCGGCAGTAGCATTTTGTGAAGCCGTCTGCATCATCCAGTGGCCAGCAACGATTCATGATGGTTGACCTTGGTCGTCATTTTGGATGTTAGAAATGATTCCCCACTTGTGGTTTGCACTACTACTTACATGGAACATATCCCTCATCATCATTCTTCATATGCTTGGATCTAGCAGGTCTATAAGTTAGATGAGTTGGCTAGGTCTTGACGAGCTAACGTACTGATAGATGAAAGGATTGAAATCATGTGATAACTGATGGATATTGTCACTAAAAGCAAAAGTGTTAAAGGCACAGGCCTATAATCTTGATACGAGATATACTCTGTCCCACATAGACGATCTTTACGATAAACTAAAAAGAGATGTCGGAAGTGACTTTCGTAGAAGAAAAGATGAAAATATCATAGAACTTTACTCATTTCATTGCGGGAATTGCGGCTACCGTAATATACACGACATTAAGATGCTAACTTGTGGCTGTGGCAACGAGCTGCATGGCATACTGGTTTATCGTAAAATTGGAGATACTGTTATTTATGATACAAGACAGAAGAAAAGGAAAGGTAGGTAATTCCATACTTACAAGCGTACTATCTTCTGGATCAACTTTGAATTCACAAAATTAAGGCTAGTTGAAGCTTAGGTCATAACAGCCTGACATGAAAAATTAGCCATAAATACTCGTCGCTAAAAACAATATTTACATTTCCTGTCTTTTGACGTTGATTACCTCTCATCTTCTGCATTTTTTGTTTTTATATCGAACATATGAGAGATTTACAATATATACATCGTGTCGTGTGGACAGAACTAAAAGAGAAAGAACATGCTATGGAGAAAATGAGGAATGATGGCAAGGACAAAGCTATTTGTTAATTTTGATGGTTTGTGCGAACCAGCAAATCCTTTCGGCATTCCATGTTACGGTTTTGTAGTAAAAAATGAGCGGGCTACGGTGTCATATAGAGAACATGGCTTAGTTGATTCAATTAAACCCTTTTCTCCTCAAGCCAATAGTAATGCTGCTGAATATGGAAGCGCAATAAGGGCTATGGAATGGCTGGTACAAAACGGCTATGATGGCGATAATACTGACTGTAAAATCATAATGAGAGGCGACAGTCAACTGATAATGAGAAAGCTAAAGAGTAGTGATTACAGTCCGAGGGCCGCAAGAATCAGTCCACTGTATGATAAAGCTATTGCGCTACGATCAAAATTCGTTCCTGATAGTATAAAATTTGAATGGGTAAAGCGCGATGAAAATAGAGAAGCTGACAAGCTAGCAAAGGAAGCATACTATTGGGCTTTGAGGAAGTATCCTACGCTCCGAACGAGGGTTAGAGAGCATTGGGCAACAATGCTGTGGTTAGAACAAGTGTTACACAAGGAAAACTAAGAGTGTCATAATACTACCGTAGAATCGCCCTGTGGGATATGTATGAAAGGCATACGGTATCTTGTATCTTTACAATACATGCAAATATTATGGGATAAGGACTGCACGAGCCTCTACTTCAGAGTTTTTGAGTCTGTATAGTACTTCGTTAGCCTCTGCAAGCCTGTGAGTTTCTATGACAACTTGCAATTCATATTTACTTGCCATCTTAATTAAATCCGCCATGTCTTTTCTAGTACCAATATTGCTGCCCTTTACTATTTTTTCTTCAAATGTGGGAAAGTTAGCTACATTGCCACGCACGCCTAAAACAATGACGCCTCCTCGCTTGACTGACCTAACGGCAGCGTTTATGGCTTTGTCAGACGGCGCAAAGACAATTGCACTGTCAAGAAGGCCCTCCTCATCTTTCAGGTTCTTTAAGAATTGCTCTTCGTTTTCCTGATATGGAATGACATTATCTGCACCAACCTTCTTTGACAAATCGATATGCTTTCTCGTTCTTGAAGTAGCTACGACCCTAGCGCCATAAATCTTGGATATCTGGATCGCTAAGTGACCTACGCCTCCTATTCCAAAAATGCCAACTGTCTTGCCTGCTGCAGGCTCGCTGGCCTTGACCGCTTTGTATGCAGTTATGCCAGGACAGAAAAGTGGCGCAGCATGTGCGGAGTCAAAGCTTTCAGGGATTGGAGTTACAAATTCTTCCAATGCCGAGATGCATTCAGCATAACCTCCATGCACGGATTCACCAGTTATCTCTGCACTTTCACACAAGTTCTCCCGTCTTGACATACAATATTCGCATTGCAAGCAGGAACTAAAAAGCGGCTGGATACCAACTCTGTCCCCTATCTTGACTCTTTTAACGCCATCTCCTATCTTTCTAACAATGCCCACGACCTCATGGCCCGGTATTACAGGCAAGGTTGAAGGCACGCCATGTTTTTTCCAATCGCCTTCGATAAGGTGCAGATTTGACCTGCACACTCCGCACGCCTCTATCTGGACTAGGAGTCCGGTCCTTTCCTTTATTGTAGGCCTTTCAATTGACATAAGCCTGAGAGGATGAGTCTCTATCGGTGCAAGCTCTGTGAGAACCATGGCCTCCATCATTTCTGCCATGATATTCGACATTTCCCTCTCCAATTTATGCTAATGATTGATTGACGATTTTGATCTTGATTGATAGTGAAGTCTAATTTTGTCATATGCTCCTGCTTGAATTTGGGTAATTCTAAGGATAGAAGATACTGTAAGTAGATGTAAAGAGTACCAGGACGTTTGGTATAAAATGCTTTAACTAGTGTTTTCCTTGTTTTTCCTTTCTCTTTCTAACCATAATTCTATTGCCTCTTCGACAGAATAGCTAAGCATTCCTGTTTCTCTGCCTCTATACTTATTGCGTATAGCCTCTCTAAAAGCTTCTTCTATCTCATCACGAATAACGAACATAACTTTTCCCAACCAGCCTTTACTCCAGCAAATATTATTCCCCAAGCTGTTATTTAACCGTATAGAAATATCAATATGAATATATACGAGCAAGCCTTAGACTATGATACAAAATGTTTGAAAAAAGGGTAAAAATGGGATTATTGTCTGTGATTAGTACAATCACCCTAATGGCTGGTATTTTGTTAGCTAGTCCACTAGTAATGACTTCTTTTGCGCAAGCACAACAGCAAGCTGTACCCGACCTAACAGCCGAAGAAGAGCAGATTCAAAATGACATCATACAAACACAAGCCCTCGCACTTAATAGGCTTGCAGTAGTAGATGCTAACCAAAACACAGACGATTTCAGAAGTAGATGGTCACAGGTTGCATGGATAGAGCCAGATAGTACTGCAGCAATCTTTGTAGACTGTCTACCCGGAACATATCCACAGGGCGCACAGGAGATATTCTCTAGCTCAGAGTTGCAACTTCTTCAATCATTTGCTGTCGGTTTAAGCGAAAATGTGTATAGCTGGTTAGCGGTAGTCCAAAACGAAGACGAAGACGAAAGACATGCAGCGGCAATTGGCGCGATATGTGAAGGGGATACAATTGACAATATCGAATTAACAAACACAGCCTTCTTGTTTGACATTGATCAAACTAATATCATAGCCAACATCCAAAATATCATCAACATCAAACAGAATATTACTGTGATAAGTCCAACTAATAATACTGGAACTGTCGGCGGCAACACAACAGACCCAGAAACTGTCGGCGGCAACACAACAGATACTGAGACACCACCACCAACAGGCGGAGCTAGTAATACCACTGAAGGCGGAACCACCACTGAAGGCGGCAACAACTGAAGAAGAGATCACAACAACTGAAGAGGAAGAGGAAACAATAGAAGCAGGGGAGGAAACAGAGGAAGAAACGGGAGCGTCGGTAACCGAGGAAGAGACAACAACTAACACAGATCCAACAGAAACTAATACAGAAACAACCGACACTACAGACACTTAGGGGAGGGAATGAAAACTGAACCCCTACCTTTTTCTTTTGTTCTATCTACAACAACTGCAGTAACAACAATGACAATAATGATGCAAAATGTAGCGATGGCTCAACAACAACCACCACAACAAGAACAATCAGAGTCCAGACCCAGACGGGAGCAACTAGTCCATTTATAGAATAGTTGCCCTAGACTCTCTTTTTTCTTTTTTTAGTGTTTAATTAAAGTGTCAGGCTCCTCCTAATGCAAGATATGGTCTTCGATTAAGTTGCAGCTCCTGCGGTATGAATTTACTGGTAGGGGTTATACCACCGAAGCAAGAAGATACATGATGGACCACCACGCTTGAAAGGCCTATCATACTGCTAGGCATGCAGCGGGAAACGTTACGGCACTAAAAGATTTTCATACTGCAGAACTTGAACGTTATTTTTGCAGAGCAGACAACTAGATAGACCATGTGGTTCACCAACTTATACAAATGTTCCAGATGATTGCAATAAAAACATACTCAACCCTAACCACAACGGTGTTCACGATATTTACGATAATAGTCCTATTTTTTGGCGTTAACGCTCAACTATGGGAACGATAAGGATCACCTGAAACTGCTCATGGCGGTCAAGCTGGCGGCGCGACACCTGAGTTTGTAGAACAGGTTCAACAAAATCAAGCAGTATTGACAACAACAGCTGTTGACGATGATCAGGATGAAGAAGATGTCCTTCAAACACATAATAGAAGTAGTAAAAGTTCAGCTCAGTTCTCCTTGTACTGTCTGTTTTCATTTTCTCATTCTGTCTCTGCTCCCAGTTCATTAACCTAAAGCTACATGAATATAGAGTGCTGGTCTTTAAAGAGATAAGATAACATATCTATTAGGGGTAAACCCAAGGAAGTAGTTCACAGTATCCTCTTGCTACCAAGGGCCAATAGTTCAAGCTTCAATCTGGATAAACTTAAGAATCCGAAAAGAAACGTAACCTCAATGTCCCTCAGAGCATACGAGGTCAAGTCGTCAGACTATATCGGCAGGGAAGTTATGATCAGGGGTTGGGTATACCGGTTAAGGAAGCAAAAAGAGAACGCTTTTGTGCTTGTGCGAGATGACAGAGGTGGCGTGATCCAATGCATCTTCCCTGTTGAAAAGGCAGCTAGACTTACAATAGAATCTTCAATTGAAGTGACAGGAGTTGTAACCCAAGACGCAAGAGCTCCAGAGGGAGGATATGAGATAAAAGGAAAGGATCTCAAGATTTACAATATCGCAGGATCAGATTATCCAATAGGTGAGTATCAGAGTGAAGAATTGTTGCTTGATAAGCGGCATCTGGCAATGCGCATGCGCAAGATGATCGCATTAGCGAAAATACGGGCAACAGTACTTAACTATGCCCGGCATTGGTTTGTAGAAAACAATTGGATGGAAGTGACCGCACCTGTCATTGTCAAAGGCGCAGTAGAGGGGGGCTCCACGCTGTTTAAGGTGAAATATTTCGATGAAGAGGCTTACTTGTCCCAGAGTGCGCAATTATATTTGGAAGCCATGATTTTTTCGCTCGGACCTGTATGGAGTCTTACTCCTTCATTTCGTGCAGAAAGGTCTAGAACTGTCAGACACCTTGCAGAGTTTTCCCACCTGGAAGCTGAGGCGCCATGGGTAACTCTTGAAGATCTTTTGAAAGTACAAGAACAGCTTGTTTCGTACGTGATCCAAAACACTGTCAGGGAGAGGGTAGAGGAATTAACGTACCTAAGACGTGATATTGTTGAACTGAAGAATATCAAGCCACCATTTGAGCGGCTGTCTTATGAAAAGGCAATTGAAATCCTCAGATCAAAGGGCCTAATGATTACTCAAGAAGAGGGCAGCAAGCGAGAAATACAGATTGGTGATGATCTTAATATCGAATCTGAACGAGAGCTTACTAAGAATATGACCAAGCCGATATTTGTGGTAGGATATCCACTTACAATCAAGCCCTTTTATGTAAAGGAGAATCCTCATCATGGTGGCAGTGGACTTGCTGCAGATATGCTAGCACCAAAGGGCTTTGGTGAAATAACAAGTGGTGGTCTAAGAGAAGACGATATCCTCTCAATCAGTAAGCGCATTAAGAAAGAGGGGCTTGACCCTAGAGCCTATGATTGGTATCTTGATCTAAGAAATTATGGTTCTGTACCACATGGCGGGTTTGGGCTTGGCATTGAGCGTTTGATGCGGTGGATAACAAACGTGGAAGATATCAAGGACACTGTGCCTTTTCCACGCACCATCTCTCGTGTCAGACCCTGACAGAATAGTAGCGGCTGCACAGCACTGGTTTTATTTTCTCTGCCTTCTGGCTTAATTATCTTTAAGGGATCAACCGTCATAGCAGGGGTTACGTTAAGACGTGCTTACTTTGGTAGAGATTTGGATATTCTTAATGGGACTCATGCAAGGTGGTATTTCTCGTGTAGCCTACAGTATTGCATAAGATAACGCACGGAGCGCGCTCTACATGTTGCCTGACTTGAATCTCTAGATTGAGAGCCTTATTGTACAAATAACTATGGACTATTGATAATTTTCTTCTAATGATACTTTTGTTGCATTATCTGATTTGCGGGAAGATGTGCGTCAAATTTATTAATCAATTTACAAAGGTTTTAAACTCCATCAATTGTTAGAAAAGTTCACATTAATTGCAAGACTCATTCATTGAGACCGCAAAAAAGAGGGTATTGCTATTCGACGGCGCTATGGGAACTGAGATACAACGACTCAATCCCAAACCAGAGGATTTTCCAGATGGCAAAGAGGGATTTAATGATGGTCTCAATTTGTCGCGGCCGGAGTGGATAAAGCAGA